>CANRHY010000035.1 GCA_947630515.1 uncultured Bacilli bacterium | reverse complement strand
TATTCCAGATTATGTAGTCCCCACAGTAACAGACGATAATGATTATACTCCCTCTTCATTTTTATTAAGTGAAGAAAAAATTAGTTTTAAACTAGAAGAAGAAAGTGAAGAATATAATGCAAGCGTAGAAGACTCGTTAGAAGAAGATATCATAAATCCCGTAGGACTTGCAATGGGTACATACTTATTTGCAAGTGACACTGATAATGTGTATATGATAGATATACATGCAGCAAACGAAAGAATAAATTATGAAAGATATATGAATGCTTTAAAAAATGAAAGTGTAAGTACAATTAATTTATTATTTCCAATTACTTTAGAGTTTACAAAAAATGAATATATGTGTATAATAGAGAATAAAAAATTTATAAATAGTTTAGGTATAGAATTTGAAGAGTTTGGTACGAATACTATAAGAGTCTTAAGTCATCCAACTTATTTAAAAGAAGGACTAGAAACAGAAAGCATAAATAAGATTTTTGATTTAATAGTAAGCTTAGGTACTAAATTTGATAGGATTAAATTTAACGAACAACTTGCAATTAATTTATCTTGTAAGATGAGCGTTAAAGCTAATACTAACATAGGTCCACTTGAACAAAGTACTTTAATTAAGAGGTTATTTAAATGCGAGTACCCTTATACTTGTCCTCATGGTAGACCTACAATTATAAAATATTCTAAACACGAACTAGAGAAAATGTTTAAAAGGGTGAATTAAATGAAGGTAGTAGTAATATTAGGTCCTACTGGAGTAGGAAAAACAAAGTTGAGTATAGAACTTGCAAAAAAGATGAATGCAGAAATTATAAATGCTGATTCTACACAAATATATAAAGAGGTTAGTGTTGGTGTAGCTAAAGTTACAAAAGAAGAAATGTGTGGCATAAAACACCACATGTTAAGCACTGTAAGTATTTTAGATAACTATACAGTAAAAGATTATCAAACTGACGCAAGAAAAATACTTGATGACTTAATTAAAAAAGATAAAAATGTAATTATAGTAGGTGGAAGTGGACTATATGTTAAAGCACTTTTATATGACTATAAATTTACAGATGAAGAAAAAACTTTTACTTATGATGGAATAAGTAATGAAGAATTAAAAAAACGAGTAGACGAAATATATAAAGAAAATGATATTCATGTAAATAATAGAAAAAGACTTGTTAGATTTCTAAGTCACTATGACGAGACTCACGAAATAATAAAAAATAGTGTTGGAAAAGATACTCCATTATATGACTTTACTTTAATCGCTCTTACTACAGATAGGGAGAGTTTATATTACCATTTAGATATAAGAGTAGAAGAAATGATATGTGATGGACTTTTAGAAGAAACAAAAGAAATGATGAAGATAAAAAGTAAGAAAGCATTGTCTTTAATAGGATATAGAGAATTTATGAAGTATTATAATCATGAAATTCCATTTTTAGAAGCAATTAATATTACAAAAAAAAGAACACGTGATTATGCAAAAAGACAATACACATTCCTTAGAAATCAATTTAAAGATATCAAATGGTTTAATACAGACTATGATAACTTTAATAACACTATAAAAGAAGTAGAGGACTATCTAGCCTCTATATAAAAATCTTCGTCGAAGTTATGCCCTTTAGTGTCAAGACTAAAGAGTTTTTCTTTTGTAATTAAAAAGTAATTATCATTATATTTTGGATTTTCAGTATCGTCCCAAGTTAAATCTAAATGAAGCCAAGAAGAATCTAAATAAACTAAATTCCATACATGTTTTTCACTACTTACTTTAATATTAGGAATATTTAATCTATCTAAAAATAAAGCCATCGCATCACTATATCCAGAACATACACTACTTCCTAGAATAAGACTTTTATAAGCTGGATATGTATCTAACACATTATTATCTACTGCTTCATTATCATATGTAGTATTATCAATAATATAATTATGTATCTTTTCTATTTTTTCATAATCACTTTCTAAACTATTAATATCAAGTAGATTTAAAACACTATCTATTTTATTATTTATCTCATTTATTTTAGAAGAGTCATAATTATATTTTACTTCTACATGCATAGTACCATCATTAAATGGTGTAGTTTTAATTACTTCAAAACTATTAAATGGATTTACATAATTATTTATATGAGACATAATCTCATCATTTGCTACAAGAGTTTTTGTATCACTTACACAACTCTTATATTCTTTAGTACAATAAAAATTAAACTCTTCCCACCCATTATTTAATATATTAAAATATATATTAAGTAAATCTTCATAGTCATATGGAATAAAATCTTCTTCAGTACTAAACTTTTGAAAATTATATTCTCTTTTATAAGGATTAGCTTCTTTTATAATTATCTCATTATCTTTATGAAATAAATCTTTTACATAATATGTAATTTTATCTATATTTACATATACAACAAAAACTAACCCCATTAAAAAAATTGTAAATATTAAATTCTTTATACTCATAATATTTAAATTATACAAAACTTTAAAAAAAATAGCAATTACTTGCTACTTAATTTATTAAATTTTGTTTGAATATTAGATTTATATCTAGCTGCAGTATTCTTTTTAATAACGCCACTAGAAGCTGCTTTATCAATTCTCTTAATAGCTAAATTTAGTAATTTTTCTGCTTCTTTAACGTCGTCATTTAAGCTTTTTTCAAAATTCTTAATACTTGTTTTCATAGCTTTCTTAACGTCGTTATTTAAAGCAGCACTCTTTCTACTGGTTATTATTCTTTTTTTAGCACTTTTAATATTTGCCATTTAACTCGTCTCCTTCCATAAAATTTAAGTACAAGTAGATTTTATCAAAAAAGTGTATAAAATGCAATAAAAAACTTCAAATTAAGAATAGGTGGTATAAATATGTATAAAGATAATATTTTTATGGAAGAAGCAGAGAAGCTAATTAATTCTAGTAAGTTAGGTGGAATTACTACTACAAATGAAGGATTTAAAGTAAGTGAAATTAAAGTAGATGGAAAATTAGGAAAAAATATAAATAGAAATAGAGGTCTTTATACAACTATTACTTTTGATAATTCTACTATTAGTAAAAATTTAGAAGAATTTATAACACTTATTAAAGAAAAATTAGAAAGTATGTTAAAGTTTTTATCTATAAAAAAAGGTGATAAAGTTTTATTTGTGGGTCTTGGTAATAAAGAAGTAACAAGTGATAAACTAGGATACTTAACTATAGAAAAAATTGCAGTATCTAATAAAGTATATAAAATATATAAAGATGTATATGCTAGTACTAATATAAAAAGTTCTCTATTTATCAAATCTTTAGTAAGCGCTTTAGATGCACGTCTTGTAATTATAATAGACTCACTTCTTGCAAATAATATAGAAAGACTAGGTAACACTTTACAACTATCTACTGGAGGACTTAATATAAGTAGTAAAAAAGAAGAAATAAGTAAATCTACAATTAAATGTAATGTTATAAGTATAGGAGTTCCTACTTTAATTAATTTAAAAAATATTAAAGTAAGTAACCCAAATTTATTAGTAACTACAAATGAAATAGATAGAATAGTAGAAGACTTAAGTAGTATTTTATCTATTGTTATAAATAGGATATTTTAGATTTAAAACGACATATTTTTCATATATTTAAGTGTATTATGTATACTAGGTGAAGAATATGAAAAAAGTTTTTAAAACTAAACGTAAAAATGAAAGAAGAGTTTTTATTTATCTAATAATATTTACTCTGTCTTTTGTGTGTTTTATTAAATTAATTACTAAAGATAGTGACGTAGATAAAGAATACTTACTTACAAATTTATTAGGTGAAATTACAGGTAGTGACAGTGCTTTTTTAGGTAATATAAAAGAAAAAATTACAAGTCCAAAATACATAATATATGATGGTCTTAATAAAATAGTAGATAAAAATAACTTAAGTGTATTTTCTAGTATTATAGAAGACGATTTTAATTATAATGAGGCAAGTAGTGATTATGTAATAGATCCAAGTCCAACCGTTATAAAAGACCCGATTGTTTATATATATAATACCCATCAATTAGAAGAATATAGTTCTTTAACACCTTATGATTACTCAGTAAAACCTAATGTTATGATAGCTTCTTATATACTTCGTGAAAAACTTAATGAAATGGGAATAAGCACTATAGTAGAAACTAATAATATTAAAGAATATCTAGAAAACAATAATATGAATTATAATGATAGTTACCACGCGAGTGAATATTTTGCCCGTGAAGCAGAAAAAAAGTATCCAACTATTAAATATTTAATTGATATACATAGAGATAGTGCACTAAAAAATAGTACATATTTAGAAACCGGTGGAGTAGGATACGCTAAAGTGATTTTTATCTCAGGTATGGAACACACAAAAAGTGAAAACAATATTGGTTTTGCAGAGGAATTTAATATAGCCGTAAATAACAAATTAAATGGTATATCTCGTGGAGTTATAAAAAAAGATGAAGAACCAGTATACGGAGAATATAACCCTAATCTAAATGGTAAAAGTGTATTAATTGAAGTAGGTGGGATAGATAACAAAATAGAAGAAGTATATAACACAATGGGCGTTATTGCTAGTGCCTTAAAAACTATTATAGAAAGTGAGAATGAATAATGAAAAAGAAAAAGAAAAATGTATTTTTTATAGTATTTGTTATATTACTAGGTGCATATTCTTCAGTTTATATATTATATAAAAGTGGTTACTATGAATACAAAGAAAAAACAAAAATGCTCCTTACAGAAGAAGCAATGACTAGATTTGAAAGTGATATAAAAGAAGGTAAAGATATAACTCTAAGTGATTACATAGATAACACTAAAAACGATTACACTAATACAGTTTCTAAACTAGGACTAAACGCAGGTAAAAAAATAGAATCTTTTGTAAATGACGGTTTAGGAAAAATATTTAAAGTAATAGGTAGTTTATTTTCAGAATAAAAGAAACACACCTTTTTATATTATTAAATCCCTTAATAATAAATGTGTTTCTTAATAATAGTATATATAATTTTTAAAAAATTGTTACTTAATTAACTCTCTAGCAGCCTTACTATAAGTTCTAGTAAGTAAACCTCTTCCTAAAAGAGTACCTCCAAAATACCTAACTACTACTATAAGAGTATTATCTAAATTATTTTTATTTATTACTTCTAAAATAGGTAACCCTGCTGTATTAGATGGCTCTTTATCTTCATACTTTCTTTCTACTACCCCAAGTTTATAAGCATACACTATATGTTTTGCTTTTTTATGTTCTTTTTTTAAATTATTAATTATATTTTCTACTTCAATTTCACTTTCTATTTCATATAAAAAACCATAAAACTTACTTTTTTTCTCTAATATAAAACTCTCACTTATCTTCCTCATATCTATATTTTCTCAAAATATATGTAAAACTTCAAGAGTAAGTATAAATTATTATATTTTTTCATATATATTTTTAGGGTGAAATATAGTGACTTTAGAAGATTATTTAAAAGATAAAGGAAAATATAATGAAGTAAGAAAGAATAGTTATAGAGAAAGTCTAATTAAAAGAACTTTACTTACTGTAACACTTTGTTTAATAGTATTAATTATAAGTAATGTTAGTGATAAGTTTTCTTCTTTAGTTAAAAAAGAAGTTTTTGAAACTGATTTTAATTTTTCAAAAATAAATACTCTATATAAAAAATATTTTTTAAATATAAAGGATAAAATAATAAAAAAAGAAGAAACTGAGGCAGTGAGTAAAGTTGTAGAAGACACCTATAAAAAAGAAGACTATAAAGATGGGGTACTACTTAGTGTAAGTAGTAATTATACTGTTAAAGCACTTGACAGTGGACTTATTGTTTTTATAGGAGAAAAAGAAGGACTTGGTAATGTAGTAGTAATGCAACAAAGTAATGGAATAGATGTGACCTATGGTTATGTGAATTCTTTAGATATAAAAGTTTATGATTATATAGAAAAGGGAACTATTATAGGAAGTGCCGAAGGTAAATTATATTTAAAATTTGAAAAAGATGGAGAAGTGTTAGATTATAATACATATATTCAGTAATATAAAAATTCATTTTACTACTTATTTAGTAGTACTTATATCTTTTCTTGCAGGTTATTTTGAAATAGTATTTTTGTGTATTATAAGTATAATTATTCATGAACTAGGTCATTTCATAACTGCAAGTTTACTTAATTTAAATGTAAAAAATATAGATATCTTTATGTTTGGAGGAGTTACAGTTTTAAATGAAGACTTAAATCTAAATATAAAAAAAGAAATTATAACCCTATTAATGGGTCCTTTAACACAAGTTATGTTTTTATTATTAGTATATGTTCTTTTTAAAAATGGACTTGTAACAAATACAGTTTTTATTATATTAAGAAAAGTTAATATATTTTTACTTACTTTTAATTTACTACCTATCTTACCACTAGATGGAGGAAAGTTACTTAATAATATTTTAGATTTAATACTTCCCTTTGACGCATCACATAAAATAACTTTAGTAGTTAGTTTTATATTTTTGCCATGTATATTTTTATTTATGAATAAACTATTTAGTATATTTATTTTTGTATTTCTATTAGTAAAATTAATAGAAGAAGTAAAAGTTCATAAATATAGATTAAGAAAACTACTTTTTGAATATAAATATAAAAACTATAAATTTAAAAAAAGAATTTTAATTAATAAAATAAATGAAGTTAAAAGAAATGTAGGTTTCTATATATATAAAGATAATATTAAATTAACAGAAAGAGATATTTAGGTTTCTTTTTTTTTCTTCTTATGGTAAAATAAATTGCATTAATTATGCGAGGTATTAGTATGAGTATAGAAGAATTATTAAAAAAATTATATGACGTGAAAATAAATGATGAGAAATTATTAAGTGAATTAATAAAGTTAGTTAAAAGCGGGGTAACTGCTAAGGATATAGATACTGCGAGAAATAGAGAATTTAGAGATGGAAATGAAACTTTATTATGTTTGGCATGTGAAAGAAATTGTGTTGAAACTATAAAGTTTCTTATAAGTATCCATTGTGATGTTAATTTAAAAGGTTCATATGATTTTACGCCTCTTATGAATAATACAAGTACAAATGGATCTTTAGAAATAACAGAGTTGTTACTTTTAAATGGGGCTAATAATAGTATTAATTTGCAAAATAATAGTACTGGTAGGACTGCACTTATGCATGCTTGTATTCGTGGTAATATAGAAAAGGTTAAATTATTACTTAAATATGGTGCAGATGCAAGTATTAAAGATAACAGAGGGATGAGTGCTTATGATTTTTCAAATTCAGAAATTAGTAATTTATTAAAAAATGCAGAAAATTATAGAAGAGTAGAAGAAAATATAGATATAGAAATGAAAAGTGAGGAAGAAGTAAATATTACAATTAGTAGGCTTGCAAAAAAATTAAGAGGTGTGTAATGACTTTAAAAGATTTGATAATAGAATTAAATTATTATTGTAAACCAATTAGTGATGAAGAGGTTCTTAGAAAGTTAAAAGATTTAGTAAGGCATGGAGTAACAGCTAAAGATATAGATAGTTATGTATATGAATCAGGAATTGATGGCAAAGAAAATTTATTGTGTGTTGTTTGTGATAAAAAGCACGTGAAAACCCTTAGATACCTTATAAATATTGGTTGTAAGTAAATATAATCGTACTCCTTTAATGCGAGCAGCCCGTGATGGTAGTAAAGAAATTGTAGAAATGCTAATTAAAAATGGCGCTGATGTTAATTTACAAAGTTTATCTGGTTGGACAGCACTAGTGTATGCATGTAAATTTGAAAATATTGATATAGCACAGGTTCTTCTTGAAAATGGTGCTTTAGTAAATTTGCAAGATTCAACTGGAAATACTGCTTTGGGGGAGGCATGCTGGCATGGTAGAGAAGATATAGTAAAGTTACTTCTTAAGTATGGTGCAGATACAACTATTAAAAATAACGATGGAAAAACTCCGTACGATATAGCAAAAGGAAATAATTATATTGATATATGTGAAATGTTAGAACATGCAGAATATTACAAAGATATAGATGAAAAGAATGCAGATGTAGAAATGAAAAGCGAAGAAGAGACAAAGGCTGCAGTGAGTAGACTTGTTAAGAGGTTAAGAGGTGTATAATGAATGCTGAAAATATGATATTAAGTCAATTATATTTTGGTACAATAACAGATGAAGAATTAGTAAGTAATTTAAAA
>CANRHY010000034.1 GCA_947630515.1 uncultured Bacilli bacterium | reverse complement strand
ACTCTCTAATATATAGAACTGATAAATATGGAACAATAGAAGTTAAATTAAATAAAAATAAAGTTAAAATGAGAACTTATATACCTTAAAAAAACGCAAAAAGAATATACAAAAAAGTTAAAATGTAGTATACTTATAAATGGTGAAGTGACATGGATATCGAATTTAAAACACTTGATGAATTATATAGAAGGATTAAGCCAGCTTTATATTCTAAAGTGAAAGAATTAAAAAGAAATGGAATTTCATATATAAAAGAAGAAGATATTTGGAATTATTTAAGTCTAAATGCATGGAAAGATAGTACTTCACTTTCATTATCTGAAATGGTAAGTAGTATACTTCATATAAGAGATGATGAGTTAAAGGAATATGCATTAGATTTACTTAAAACACTAGATAGAAGTGTTAGTGAAGAAGGAGAACTATTATGAAGAAGAAAAAATTGAGTAGAGGAATTATAATAAGTATTATAATATTAATATTAAGTTTAGGAATAATTTATCCAGTTTTAAAGGGAATACATTATGGACTTGATTTAAAGGGTGGATTTGAAGTATTATATCAAATTGAGCCCTTGAATGGAAAGAAAGTAACTACTGATGATATTTTAAATACATATAAGTCAATTAATAATAGAATTGATACATTAGGTGTAAGTGAACCTGAGATAACATTAGAAGGAGATAAGATAAGGGTAAAACTTCCTGGGGTTACAAATGAAGATGAAGCAAGGAAGAGATTAAGTACTCCTGCAGTTTTAACATTTAGAGATACTTCTGATAATGAATTAATGAATGCAGGAGTACTTAGTACACCAGGCGCGAAGTTAGATTATAAAGATGGGTTACCTGTTGTTGCTTTATCAATAAAAGATAATGATACATTTTATAAAGTAACTAAAAGAGTAAGTGAAAGTGCAAGTAATACTATAACAATATGGTTAGATTATGAAGAAGGGGATAGTTTTGCTACTAGCAAATGTGGGGAAGATAGTACAAAATGTATAAGCGCTGCTACTGTAAGTGAAGCTTTTAGTGGTAATGTTATTATACAAGGAAACTTTAGTGTGGAAGAAGCACAAACTTTAGTAGACTTAATAAATTCAGGAAGCCTTCCTACAAAATTAAATGAAATAAGTACTAAAACTGTAGATGCTTCATTTGGAGCAGGTACATTAAAAACAGTAGGTATTGCAGGAATAATTACACTTATTATTATTACACTTATAATGGTATTTACTTATAGATTAAGTGGTTTAATTAGTAGTATTTGTTTATTATTTTATACAATTATGGTATTTGTTGTATTTAATGCAATTGGAGGAGTGTTAACTTTAACAGGACTTGCTGCTTTAATACTAGGTATTGGAATGGCTATTGACTCAAGTGTTATAACTTTAGAAAAGATAAAAGAAGAGTTATCACTAGGTTCTTCATTAAAAGAAGCATATAAAAAAGGTAATTCAAGAAGTTTAATATCTTTAATTGACGCGAATGCTACAACCCTTATAGCCGCTATAGTGCTATTTGTATTTGGTGAGTCTTCTGTAAAAGGATTTGCAACTATGTTAATTATAACTATAGTAGTATCTGTTTTAGCTATGATATTACTTAATAGATTTATATTAACTTACTTTATAAATAGTGAGAAATTTTATAATAAAGAAAGTATATTAGTAGGTAAAATAAAAGAGCGTAAAGCTATAAAATCTCTTAAATCATCTATTATATATTTAGTAACTATATGTGTAATATTTATACTTGGTATTAGTTTTGGATTTATAAATAAACTTAATTTAGGAATAGATTTTAAGGGAGGAAGTAGTATTACTGTAAGAAGTACTGATAAGATAAGTGTAAATAAAGTAGAAACACTTTTAGAAGATTATACTATAAGAGAGGCTCAAGAAGTGAGTGAAAGTGAATACTACTTTATAATAAGTGAAACTTTAAATGAAAAAGAAATAAATGAATTAAAATCTACATTAATAGATAATGGATATAAAACTGATATTTCAGTAATAAGTAATGTTGTTAAAACTGATTTAGTTAAAAATGCAGTAAAATCTTTAGTAATTGCATTTGTTTGTGTACTTATATATGTTGCTATTAGATTTACTTCGCACTTTGCAGTTTCTGCAATTTTAGCTGTTTTATCAGATATATTAGTAACTATTTCAATATTTAGTATATTACATATAGAAATTAACTTCATTTTTGTAGCGGGTATTCTTACTATAATAGGTTATTCAATTAATGATACAATTGTAGTATTTGATTTAATAAGAGATAAATTAAAATCTTTAAAGAAGAAGACTAAAGAAAGTTTAGAAGGTATTGTTAAAGAGTGTATTAGTTTATCACTAAAGAGAAATATTATTACAAGTATAACTACTTTAATAGCAATAATAACTTTATTAATTATGAATGCTAAGGGAGTAAAAGAATTTAATATAACAGTTTTAATAGGACTAACTGCAGGAACATTCTCTTCTTTATTATTAGCTCCTTATGTATGGCTAAAGTTAGAAATATTTAGAATACATCACCCTAAAAAGGTAAAAGTTTATAACGATGAAGTAGAAGAAAAGTTAATTAAAGGAATAAATTCATAAAAAGAAAGAGGGAATTAAAATAAATGACTTATGACGACTTAGTTAGTTCCATAAAAACATATATGAGTAGTGCAGAAATAGATGAAGTAAATAAATATTATGAAACTGCATTAGATATATATGATGGCATGAAAAGGCTTACTCATGAAGAGTATATAATACATAGTATACGTGTTGCTTATACTTTATCAAAACTAAAGATGGACTATATAACTATAGGTTGTGCTTTAATACATGAAGCTGTAACTTTAAATAAAATGACTTATGAAGAAATAGAAACACGTTTTGGAGAAGAAAGCGCGGTAATACTAAATGAAGTAAGTAAACTAAGCCATTTAAAAAGAACTTTGAAAAATGGGGATAAGGATAAATATAGAAGAATAGTAGTAGGTTTATCAGAAAATCCTATAAGTCTTTTTATAAAACTTGCAGATAGATTAGATAATTTAAAAACAATAGAAGTTCATGATAAAGCACATATAATGGACGTAGTAGATGAAACTGAAAAAGTTTATATTCCAATTGCGCATAGGCTTGGTATAAAAAGTATGAAAAGTGAATTAGAGGATTTGTGTTTAAAGATTACAGATCCTAAAGGTTATAATGAGATTTTAAAAAAGATAAATGAAGACAGGGATACACTTGAAGGTTACTTGTTAAAAATGAAGGACGAAATAACCGAATTATTAAATTCTCATAATATAAAATTTGAAATTACTTATAGGGTAAAAAGTGTAAGAGGAATATATAATAAATTAAAAGTAGGTAAAAAGTGGAATCAAATATATGATTTATTAGGACTACGTATTTTGCTTAATAAAAAGGAAGAATGTTATCTTGTAGTAGGTTTAATTCATTCAAAATATAGACCAATTCCAAAGAGATTTAAAGATTATATTGCAAACCCTAAAAACAATATGTATCAAAGTTTACATACTACAGTTTTTGGAGTAGAGGGTAATGTTTTTGAAATACAAATAAGAACATATGAAATGAATGAGATAGCTGAACATGGGGTTGCTTCTCACTGGAGTTATAAAGAGAAAACTGATGGAAGAAGAGTGAGTGTACTAGAAGAGAAACTAGCAACATTTAGAACACTAATTGAAGTAAATGATAAAGAAGATAATAAAGATTTCTTTAAGAATATAAGTGCTAATTTATCTAAAGATGAAATTTATATTTTTACACCTAAAGGAGATATAATCGAGCTTCCTCCTTTATCAACTCCAATAGATTTTGCATATAAAATACATTCAGAAGTAGGAAATAAGGTAGAAGGAGCTTTAGTAAATGGTAAAATGGTACCGCTTGATTATAGTTTACAAGATGGGGATATAGTAGAACTAAAAACAAAAGAAGGTAAGGCTCCTAGTAAATCTTGGCTTAAATTTGTAAAAACAGAGAATGCTAAAAGTAGAATAAAATCATATTTTAATAAAAAAGAAAGAGATAAATCTATATCTACTGGAGAAGCTATTTTATTAGAAGAGATAAAGAAAAGAAAGTTAAATGAGAAAGAATTATTAAGTGAAGAAAATATTAAGGAATGTTTATCTATTTTAAAAGTAGATAGTTTAGAAGATTTATATATAGGAATTACTTCACTTAAATATACTCCAAATATAATAATAAGTAAATTATGTAAAGAAAATACTGATAAAAAAGAAGAGATATTAGAGAAATTATTAACTACAAAAAATGTTTCAAATAAGTCTGACAGTGGAATTATAGTAGCGGGAAAAGAACATATTCTTACACATTTAGCTACTTGTTGCAGTCCAATCCTAGGAGATGATATAGTTGGGTTTATATCTAAAGGTAATGGAGTAATAATTCATAGAAGTAACTGTAAAAATATAGATAAAAGTAGCGAAAGACTAATAGACGTTGAGTGGGATAATAGATATGAAGATAAATTTTTAACAAAGTTAACTATTTATTTAGATTCAACTAATGACCATTTAATAGATATAATAGCTACCGCGACTAAAGAAGATATAAATATAGTATCAATGAATAGTAAAGCAAGTGATGTATATGAGTTTGTTTGTAAAGTTAAAAATAAAGAGGCATTAAATAAATTTATAATTAGTTTAAGGGGCTTAAAATTTGTGAATAAAATAGAAAGGTAGGGTAGTTATGAAAGTAGTAATTCAAAGAAGTAAAAAAAGTAAAGTAACAATAGATGGAAAAGTTCATGGGGAAATAGAAAAAGGGTATGTATTACTTTCTAGTTTTACAGAGGGAGATACAAAAGAGTTAATTGATAAAATGATAGATAAAATAATAAACTTAAGAATATTTGAAGATAGTGAAGAGAAAATGAATTTAAGTTTATTAGACGTAGGTGGAGAGATTTTAAATATTAGTCAGTTTACTTTATATGCAGATTGTACATGTGGAAGACGTCCTAGTTTTAAAGATGCTTTAAACCCAGTAGATGCTTCTAATTTATACGACTATATGAATCAAAAGTTATCAAGTTTAGGAATAAAAGTAGAAACTGGGATATTTGGAAGTGATATGAAAGTAGAAATTTATAATGATGGACCGGTAACTATAATATTAGATAGTAAAGAAATATTTAAAAAATAATAGATTTATTAATATCTATTATTTTTTCTCTTAGTAAGTTTATTTTTGTCTGTATCTACGTCTTCTGTTACAGTGTTTGTCATAATTTGTTCTTCTTCTGGTATATTAGCTATAATTAAATTATTATATAAAAGTATGACTAAACTTAAAGATAAGACTAAACTTAGTGTTCTTTTAATATTTTTCATGTTGCCTCCTATAAAATAATATCAAATATTTAGTAAAAAGGAAAGAAAACACTTGTTTAATAAAAGAAATTATTATAAAATATACTTAGGGTGAAAGAAAATATGATAGATTATATAGAAGGAAAAATTAGTGAACTCGCGCCTAGTTATATTGTGGTTTCTTCTAGTGGAATTGGATATAAAGTATTTACACCTAATCCATTTTCATTTAAAGAAGAAGAGAGTGTTAAAATATACATATATAATTATATAAGAGAAGACGAATATAGTTTATATGGGTTTAGAAGTAAAGAAGAAAGAGAATTATTTTTAAAATTATTAAATGTAAAAGGGTTAGGTCCTAAAGTAGGAATAACTATACTTGCTTCTAGTACATTAGATGGTATAATGGACGCGATTGATAGAGAGAATATATTATATTTAAAGAAGTTTCCTAAAGTAGGAGAAAAATTAGCTAGACAAATAATATTAGATTTAAAAGGAAAACTTGTTCAAAATAAAGAAAGTTCTGGAGTTATAAATGATGAGTTAAATGAAGCGTTACTTAGTTTAGGATATAAAGGCTCTGATATAAAAAGAATAGCAAAAGATATAAATTATTCTTTACCTATAGAAGAACAAATAAAAGAGGCATTAAAATTATTAATAAGATAGGAGGTTTTTAAGTGAGTGATATAATAAAGAGTGAATATACTGAGGGTGATTCATTTGAGAAAACTATAAGACCTACAACATTTTTAGAGTATGTAGGGCAAAGTGAAGTTAAAGAAAATATTAAAGTATTTGTAAAAGCAGCAGTAATGAGAGAGACTGCATTAGACCATGTACTTCTTTATGGCCCTCCTGGGTTAGGTAAAACTACACTTGCTCATATAATTGCAAATGAGTTAGGAGTTAATATTAAAACTGCAAGTGGACCAACTATAGAAAAAAGTGGAGATTTAGCTGCAATATTAAGTACACTTGGACCATATGACGTGTTATTTATAGATGAAATACATAGGATACCTAAATATATTGAAGAAATCCTTTATAGCGCTATGGAGGACTTTAAATTAGATATAATAATAGGTAGTGATGGACAAAGTAGAAGTATAAAAATAGATTTACCACCATTTACTTTAGTAGGAGCAACAACAAGAGCAGGGGATTTATCTAGTCCTTTAAGAGATAGATTTGGAATTACTTGTAAACTTAATTATTATACAACAGAAGAACTTACTAAAATAGTTAAAAGAAGTGCTAATGTGTTAGACGTAGTAATAGATGATGAAGCTGCAGTAATAATTGCTAAAAGAAGTAGAAAGACACCAAGAATAGCAAATAGGTTACTTAAAAGAGTAAGTGATTTTGCATTAGTAATGGGAAGTGGTACAATAACAAAAGAAATTACAAATGATTCACTTACAAGACTACAAGTAGACGAGTATGGACTAGATAATACTGATATAGAATATTTACAAAGTTTAATTAATAGATTTAATGGAGGGCCTGTTGGAATAGAAGCAATCGCGGCTTCTATTGGAGAAGAACAAACAACTATAGAAGATGTAATTGAACCATTTTTACTACAAGAAGGATTTATAAAAAGGACAATAAGAGGTAGACAAGTTACAGATAAAACTTATAAATATTTGGGTATATCAAAAGAAACAGAACTTTAACGGAAAAGTTCTGTTTTAAATTTTTCTATATTAGATTTCATTATACTTAAATAATCTTCACCATTTCTTTTTTGTTCATCACTTAAAGTATACATTGAATCGATTTCTATTTTTTCTAGTTCATTAGCTTTTATGAAGTTCTCTAAATCGTCATTTAATTTTTCTCCTTTTAGGGTATAAATGTATTTAACATCTCCGCTTTGAATTAATCTACTTGCATCTGCATAATTTCTAGTTAATCCTTCATTATCACTATCTAGTGAAACTACATTTATATTATATTTAGATAAAAATAGTAAAGCATCATTTGAAACTAATATATTATTTCTAGAAGCATTTTTACCCATCATAGTAAGGTCTACGTCTATTTCACTAATTTTTATTTTTAACTCATCATATAAAGCGCTAATATTATTTTGATCATATACACTTGATTCATATTCCATTAAAGTAGATTTAATATTTCTTGCAATCATTAAATAGTTTGATGGGTCTAGCCATAATTCTTCAACACTATTATTATAACTTACTCCTCTAGTTGCATCTATTATTGTTAGTTCAGAATTTTTATTTAATAGTTCTACAGCAAGTTTAGCTTCTCCAGTCGCACTAGAATAAACCATTATGTCACCTTTACTATAATTATCTTTTTGTTTATCAGTTAAAGTATAGTTATAGTAGTCTGATCCACTTGGATATATATTAGAAATACTGCTTTCTTCTCCATATAAATAGCTAGTTGCATATTCTATAGGATATAGTGTAGTATATACTATAGTATCACTAAACTCATTAATGTTATCACAACCACATAAACATAATAAGCATGTAAGAATTATTATAATTTTTTTCATCACTTTTCCTCCTTAATTGGTACCATATCAATTCCGCGTTTACCAAAGGGGTGGCACCTTAATATTCTTTTAATTCCTAAATAAATTCCTTTAACCGAGCCATATCTTTCTATACTTATTTTAGTATATTCACTACAAGTAGGTAAGAACCTACAATTCATATGACTATGTAGTGGAGTTCTTTGATATAACTCAATTAAACTAATTAATATTTTTTTCATAAGTATCACATTTATTATACTAAAAACCAATTTAAAAATAAATACAATTTTCTAAATTTTTGAGTATAGATTATCAAAATAAAATAACTTGTGTTCATCAAAATAAAAAAACTAATTATTATCATTTTATTTTAGAAAAAT
>CANRHY010000033.1 GCA_947630515.1 uncultured Bacilli bacterium | reverse complement strand
TTTCTTCTAATTCTTGATCTATGTTTTTTATCATTTCTCTTAATATTATCATAAGTACTAAAATCAGTATGAATTTGTAATCAAAGTCTACAAATTTTTTTACAAATGAGCCTAAGTTATTACCAAGTATCGGCATTATAAAATGAAATAGGGAAACTAAGAGTGAAGTTATTATTATTTTGTTTTTTGGTAAGTTTAAGAGTCCGTAAGCTAGAGATAAAGAAAAAGCATCTATACTTAGAGATAGTCCTACAATTATTAATAGTAGTATTTGCAAAAAAATCACCTATATAATTATAAGTAATTTATGAAGCTTTTATTCTATTTATTATTTCTTTTACAAAAAATGTGTATTCTTTTTTAGATGTATCTTCAGTATCTATTAGGCAAAGTGGAGGAAATAAGACACACCAGTAGTTATCTCCTTGTTTTTCTCCTATTTCTACTACCATGGATTCATAGTAACCACTTTCGTATTTTACTCCTTTATATGTTTTTTCTGGAAAATAGTTAAGTCCATAG
Source organism: uncultured Bacilli bacterium (assembly GCA_947630515.1). Lineage (GTDB taxonomy): Bacteria > Bacillota_I > Bacilli_A > RF39 > UBA660 > MGBC139354. The sequence goes on along the minus strand of CANRHY010000033.1, from coordinate 7,831 downwards.
TTTATGTTAAATGTTTTGTCATAGTTATTTTCTTTAAATAGGGTAGTTATTTTGTTATTTATAGTGCTAATGCTTTCTTGTATAGATTTTCTTGAAGAGGTGATATCTGTGCTTTCTTTTTCAATTTTTTCTATAGTGTCATATATGCTAGTTTTTACTTTTTCTTTCATAGTTAAGTCTTCTACAGTATTACTATTAGGTATTATTCTAAAACGTATTGAATCTTTTGGTATAGTGTAGTATTCTTTTTCGTGAGCTTTAAAGGAAAGAAAAAGACTTATTACTAGTAAAACTATTAATATTATTTTTTTCATTAGACCAACCTTTCAATATATGTTCTGGTTATTTGTGTTTTTTTATTCACAATTTTTGAAAATAAATAAATATCTTGTTTTACCACTTAAGTCTTTTTCAAATTTATAAGTTATGTTTTTAAAGTTTTCTTTTATTATTTTTGTTAAGTCTTCTTCACTTTTTTCGTTTATTTCTAATGCAATTAGGTATTTTTCTTTTAGATAAGACTCCGCATTTTTTAGTATTTTTTCTATGTGATATATTCCTTTTTCTTTACTGTATAAGGCAAGTGAGGGCTCATATAAAACGTTATTTGGTAATACCTCAGTAGTCATTACATAGGGTGGATTACTAATTAATATATCATAGTCTTTTTCTTTTATGTTTTTTAGTAAGTCACTTTTTAGTATTTTTACGTCTATTGATAAGTCCTTAGCATTTTTCTTTGCTACTTTTAAAGCACGACTTGATATATCAGACATAGTTACAGAAGAAGAGGGGATAAGGCTTTTTAAAGATAGTCCTATGCAACCACTTCCTGTACATAAATCTAATATTTTTGGATTTTTTATGTTTAACTTATTAATGTATTTTTGTGTTAGTTCTACTAAGTATTCTGTTTCATATCTTGGTATTAACACATTTTTATTTACTGTTATTTTTAATCCATAGAAGTCAACATACCCGATTAGGTATTGGATAGGGTAGTCAGAGTCAAGTTTTTTTATGTTTTTCTTTGTGTATTTATTTATGCGTTTTAATTCGTTTAGTTCACTAATACCTATTTTAGTTTTCATCTTTTATACCCATTTTTAGTTTTTGGTCTTCAGTTATTAAAGCTTCTATTACTTCTTCTAAGTCACCTTCCATAACTTTATCTAAGTGCATTACTGTGAAGTTTATTCTATGGTCAGTTAATCTATTTTGTGGATAATTATATGTTCTTATTTTTTCAGCACGGTCTCCTGTTCCTATTTTTGTTTTTCTATCTGCACCTAGTGCTTCTTCTTGTTCTTTTTGTTTTAAGTCATATAATCTTGATTTTAATATGCTTAGAGCTCTTTCTTTATTTTTTATTTGGCTTCTTTCTACTTGGCAGTATACAACTAGTCCTGTAGGTATGTGAGTTACTCTTACTGCTGAGTCTGTAGTATTTACGCATTGTCCACCAGCTCCACTACTTCTACATACATCTATTTTTAAGTCTTTATCTAATAATTCAACTTCTACGTCTTCTGTTTCCGGCATTACTAGAACTGTTGCAGTAGATGTGTGAACTCTTCCTTGAGATTCAGTAGCGGGAACTCTTTGGACTCTGTGAGAGCCACTTTCGTATTTTAGTTTTGAGTAAACACTATCACCGGATAGTATTAAATCTATTTCAGCATATCCTCCACTTTCTCCTGGAACTTCATGAGTTACTTCTAGTTTCCAACCCATGCGTTCAGCATATTTTGAGTACATTCTAAATAAATCCCCAGCAAAGATATTAGCTTCATCTCCTCCAGCAGCGCCTCTTATTTCCATGATTACATTTTTATCATCATTTGGGTCTTTTGGAAGAAGTAATATTGTTATTTTGTCTTCTAATTCTTTTTGTTCTTGATTTAAATTCACTAATTCTTCTTTAGCAAACTCAGCCATTTCAGCGTCATGCATCATTTCTTTAGCAGCTTCTATATCAGCTAATACTTGTGTGTATTTTTTATAAGTTTCTACTGTTTCTTCTAAAGATGTTTTTTCTTTAGATAACTCTTTCATTTTTTTAAAGTCTTCATAGACTTCTTTTTTCATTAACTCTTCAGTTAAAAAGTTATATCTTTCTTCTATTAATTTTAATCTTTCTATCATTTTTTTCTCCTTTTCTATTTATTTTTATTTATAAATAGCTAAAGGTCAGAGTCATTTTCTTCGTCTAATATTACTAAATCTTGTAAATCGTCTTCTTCAGTGTCATCATCTACGTCTTTTGTTTCGTCTAAGTATATATCTTCTTCCATGTCACTATCCATGTCAGTTGTTTCTTCTGTTTCTTCTTCTATTTCTTCTTCGTCTTCTATTTCGTCTAAATCTACTTCGCTTTTATGATTTTCTTTTAAATCCCAGTATCCTTTTTCTAGTTGTATAAATCTTTTTTCAGTAGAAAGCATTGTGAAAAATTCTCCTATTTGTTCCATATATGCGTTTTCACTTAATTCTAATTTATCACATATCATTTTAAATATATCTGCTGTTTTCATTTTTTTGCCTTTTTCTTTTAGTATTATATAAGCTAAATCGTCATATGAGGCATTCTCTAATTCTTCCTTTGTCATATTATTTAATTTCATTTTAATTCACCATCACTTTTCTTCTAAAATTATACTTATATTTTGAAATAAATCAAGTAATTTTGTTAATCTTTTTTATTATATTCTAAAACTATACACTTTATATATGTTTTTTACTTATATTTTCGATATTTTTTTTAATAATAATATTAGGTGGTAATCAGTGAAAAAACTATATTTATTATGGAAAATTTTATGTTATTTATGTATTATTGTGTTTTTTGTTCTTTTTGGGTTTTATTTGTATGCTTATATTACACCAAAATTTGATATAGGTAAGTCTAATAGAATTGTTATGTATGACAAAGATGATAAAGTTTTTTATGAAAATACTACCACCAGTAGTTGGGTAGATTTAGATAATATTAGTAAGTATGCGAAAGATGGAATTGTGGCAACTGAAGATAAGAATTTTTATACTCATAGTGGTTTTGACTTTTTTCGTATTATTAAAGCCATGTATGAAAATATTAAGTCACATGAGTTAGTGGAAGGAGCTTCTACTATTTCGCAACAATATATTAAGAATCTTTTTCTTAGTTTTGATAAGACTTGGGATAGAAAGTTAGAGGAAGCTTATCTTACTTTTGAGTTAGAGGTGCATTACTCAAAAGATGAAATATTGGAGGGGTATTTAAACACTATAAATTATGGTGGTGGAAACTTTGGAATAGAGGAAGCTAGTATGTATTACTTTAATAAGCATGCGAAAGATTTAAATTTAGCAGAAGCTTCTATAATTGTTGGTATTCCTAAAAATCCTACATATTATAACCCCATTTATTACTTAGATAATGCAAAGAAAAGGCAACATGTAGTTTTAAGTAGTATGGTAGAAAACGGGTATATTACAAAGGAAGAGATGGAAGAAGCATATAATACTGAGTTAGTTTTTTATGGAAAAAAGGCTAATAATTTTATAGTAAGCTCGATGTATTATAAAGATGCTGTTATGGAGGAGTTAGAGTCTATTAAGGAAATTCCATCTAGTTTAATTGAAACTGGAGGACTTAAGATTTATACTAATTTAGATATAAGTGCAGAAGAAAAACTAGAAAATATTATAAAAGAAGAAATGAATGAAGTAGGGGATTTGCAAGTAGGTGCGATGATAAGAAATCCAAAAAATGGAGACATAGTTGCTTTAATAGGTGGGACTAATTATAATGAAAGTGAATTTAATAGGGTTACTCAAGCTAAAAGACAAGTAGGGTCTACTTTTAAACCAATTTTATATTATGCTGCTTTAGAAAATGGAATGACTCCAACTTCCACTTTTGTAAGTGAAGCTACAACTTTTTATATGGGAGGAAAAGATACATATACTCCTAGTAATTTTGCAAATAAGTATGCAAATAAGGCTATTACAATGGCAGATGCGATTGCTTTATCTGATAATATTTATGCAGTTAAGACACATTTATTTTTAGGTACCAGTACTTTAAGAAATATAGGATATAGAATGGGAATAGAAACAGAACTACCTAATAATGCGTCTCTGGCTTTAGGAACAACTGAAGTAAGTATGTTAGATTTTAGTAATGCTTTTTCTACTTTAGCTAATTATGGAATTAAGACAAGTCCTTCTTTTATTAGAAAAGTAACTGACTTAGATGGTAATGTTATTTATGAGAGGGAGAAGATAGAAGAGCAAGTTTTAGACCAAAGGTATGTATTTATTTTAAATGATATGCTAAGTAAAACTTACAATTATGATTATATAGATTATGCTAGTCCTACACTTTTAAATGTTAGCAATTTGCTTACTAAAAAGTATGCAGCTAAATCTGGGACTACTTCTTCGGATTATTGGGTAGTAGGGTATAATCCTGATGCTTTAGTTCTCGTTTGGAATGGGTTTGATGATAATAGAGACGTAGAAGTAGTAAGTAGTAAGATTACTAAAAGAATATGGGCTAGGGCAATTGAAAGTTATTTAGAGGGTAAGGAAGAACGATGGTATTCTATTCCTAATGGGGTTACTGCGTCTATCGTCAACCCAATAACAGGAAGTACTACTGATTTATCTATAAAAGACGCTTTATATTTTGTTAAAGGAACTGAACCTACTTATCAAATTGAAGTATATGAAAATTATATAGAATAAAACCCCTTAGTTGGGGTTTGTTTTAGTCTTTCTTTATTTTTATTATTATTTGATACATGTCTTCAAAATCAAATTCTTCTGTTTCTACATTAAATCCTAGACTTTCTATGTTTTTTACTTCTTCTCTTGCTTTGTTTATTGCTGTTGATAAACTTTTTACTGGAGGGTTTTCTTCTATGGAAGCAGTAGGTGTTTGATTTCTTCTAAATTCTTCTATTAAACTATTAGTAGGTTCTGAATCTTTGTTATATTCATTAGAAGGTACTTCAAAATTTAATGGAGAAGATGGTTCTTCTTGGAATGGATTTATTGCCATATTGGGGTTTGTTACTATATCTCCCATATCCATATTTGCTTCTACTTCTTCTAATGATTTTGTTTCAGGTTGCTTTTCTACTTCTACTTCTGTTCTAAGTAACATATCTATATCACTTGGTGCATGTTCTTGTATTATATTTTCTGATTCGCTTTTTATTTTACTTACATCTACATCAAATGCATATGGATTATTTCCAAAATTGTTTACAGGTTCTTGTGTATTAAAGTTACTAAAGTCTCTTGTTTCTTCTATTTCTGGAATTTCAGGCATTTCAGGTGGCTCTAAATCTTCGTTATTTGTATCTAATTCCTCAGAAGCAGGTTTGACTCCAGTAGGTGGAACTTCACTATTTGCTATATCACTTGGCATATCAAATATGTTAGTGCTTGCATTAGGAATATTTTCTTCTGGTACTCGAGATATGTTATCATTTGTTAGTGTGTTTGATTGTTCACTTGGGTTTGTATTTTCTCCATCTGATTCTTCTTCAGAAGAAGATGGTTTACCTAATATTTTAGCTATTTCTTCGTCAGTTTGTCTTACTGTTAGTCTTTCACTTATTATCCTGTTTAGCATTGCTATTTGTAAGCTTGTGTCAGTAAGCGCAAGTAAGCTCCTAGCGTGTCTTTCTGATATTTGATTATGTAGAAGCGCGTCTTTTACAGGAATTGCTAGATTAAGAAGTCTTAATTTGTTAGCAATTGTTGGTTGAGATACTCCCATTTTATTAGCTAATTCTTCTTGAGTTAGATAACCCATATCTAATATTTTTTTATAAGATTGTGCTTCTTCTATGGCAGTTAAATCTCTTCTTTGTAAATTTTCTACTACAGCTACTTCTGCACTTTCTTTGTCGTCAATGTTCATAATAACAGCCGGTACTGTTTGAAGTCCTGCTAAAACTGCAGCTTTATATCTTCTTTCACCTGCGATTATTTCAAATTTTTCTCCTATTCTTCTTAAAATTAATGGTTGTATAATTCCATGTGTTTTTATAGATTCAGCCATTGTTTTTAACTCATTTTCGTCAAATGCAAGTCTTGGTTGAAATCTGTTTGGAATTATTTCGTCAACTCTTACATTAATTATTTCACTTTCTCTGTTCATACTTTACAGCCCCTTTATTACTAATCTATATTATATTGTATAGTATTTTTGGGATTTTTTCAAGTGGTTTGTGGGTTTTAGGTAAACAAATTGACAAAAAGCACAACATTTGTTGCACTTTTTAATTAATTATTAGCAGAAGCACACTCTTCACTTATTGGTAGTACTTCGAATGGGTCGTTTTTATCAGCAGTAACTTCACCACTTGCGTCTGATAAGGTTACGCAAGATTTTAGGGATATGACTGGACGAACTGAATTGACATTACCGACATTATCGGTACTTAAATACCCAGAGCGATCTGAACCGTACACACGTAACATGAGTGCCCACCCATCGACTGCAGCTCCAAATGGACTCATTGTCCACCAACAGTTTGTACCAGTTGCACTCTGACTTCCATCTGCTGTTAAATAATAATACGTTTTTGAACTTTGTGTATTATACTTTCCTCCTGCATATGATATTTCATCTGCTGTTATTAATCCTATTGAATTTTCTAGATTTGCCTTTTCATTTAATCCACTAAACTTATCCTCATCTGCTTGCAAATTTTCTATTAAATCTCCTTCATAATCTACTCCACATTTATAACTTGGGTGAAATAGACTATCGCTACTTACTCCTCCATCTGGTCTTGCACCAGTAGTTATTCTTTGTGCAGTAGCATATCCCATTCTACTTTTTGATTGATATGTTCCTAAATGTGCCCTATCATTACAATATATTGCTGTTTTACTTATATATGAATCCCATATATGACTATGTCCATCATATTTATTTTTTAAATTTTGATTATACCAACCATTCAGTGTTACTTCACTTCCACTATCATGTGTATCATCTTTTAATCCTAATATTGATGCATTATTTGTATTTTCTCTATTACTATTTAATGAACCTAAATTCCCATATTTGAAGCCCACGTACATTGTATCATCTCTTGTTCCATTATATGTTCTTGGACTTCCTATATATTGTTCTGTACTATTTCCTTTATCCTCTGCCGGTCCTCCAAATAAGAGTCTTACACTTCCATCTTCATTTGTACGAATTATTCTCCAGTAAAAACCTGCAAATGATACCCAGTTGTTCGTTATGTTTCCACTATAATAATAAACGTCTTTTCCTTTTTCTATAAAATTTCCAGTTTCTTTATATACTCCACTATAATCATAACTCTCTGTATCATCTTCATCATGGTCTCCTACTGTTTGGTCAAAATGTTGTCTTTCTGTATCAGCTGTACTGGGATATTGTTCTTTCATTTTTTTATAAAAATCTGCTACTAATATTTCTTTCTTTTCTCCTTTTGTTATATATAAACTTCCACTTAATGTCTCTCCCATATCATCACTTTGGTCTATGTCTTCACTATTTAAATATCTAAATTCTATTTTATATGTATGTGCTGCTTTTGGCTTTAATTCTATTCCTTCTATTAATATTTGGTCACTCTTCTCTGGTGAAGATGGTACTGGTGCATATTCTTCCATTGAATACCCATCTCCATTAGTACACGTTATTTTATATTCAAGTGTATTTGAAGTAAATCCATTTATTAAATCTTGTAATACTATATTATAATAAAATATATCTGGACTTTTACTTTCTACACTAAATGTTTTACTTGTTTCCCATGGTGCTTCTATTTCTAGTTCATTTATTTCTTCT
>CANRHY010000032.1 GCA_947630515.1 uncultured Bacilli bacterium | reverse complement strand
TATATAACATCAATTGTATTATTTCTATCGTTAACATCTTGTATAAAACCACTAACACCCGCTGTAAAATCTACATTTAGATTATTAATAATTTTTAATTCGATTTTTTCTATTTCTTCATTATAATTAATCCTTTTTGTATCTGGGTTTGGCAAAATAATATCATTTAATCTAAAAACAATATCTTCTGAATCTTTAGTTTCATCAACACCAACAAATACAGGAAACGTACATGCAGTTTTTGTCTTAATATTTTCTTTAGAAGTTATTAAAACTTTTACAAGATTTCTACTTTTTGGCCAAAAGTCATCATAAGAAACCTCTATCCATTCAGATTCATACTCATTTGAATTAATAATAATGTCCTTTGATGAATAAATTTTATCATTTCCATTACTATCTGTAAAAATAATATCCACAGTATAATTATAGTCTGTTACAGTTTTAGTAATTTTATATTTAAAAATCATTGATTGTTCGCACTCAACGGTTCTCAATCCCTCATTTGGATATTCTTTATTACAAACAATTTGTAACGGTTTAATTTTACCACTATTAATTGTAGATAAATCGAGATCAAGATTACAATCTTTTAAAAAGTCAGTTAAATCATTTGCTAGTTCTTTTAAATCTTCATTAGGATCTACATATTTTGCTTTTTTCTTTAAACCTTTCATTTCTAAAAATTCATTTAAATATCTAGTTAATGCTGATTTCATTTTTTGATAATCTTTTTTATTTTTACTTGCAATTCTATAATGTGTTGTGTCCTCATTATCTTTTAATTTATCTTCCCACTCTGCATCAACTTCTAAAAATCCTGATATTCGATTCTTATATTTAGAATCAAGATTTAAACTATCAAGTTCAACAATATTACCAATTTTCATATCTTTTCGATAATAAGCAATATTTCCTAATAAATGATTCTCAGAATCTTGAGAGTAAAGAGGCAAATCTAATTCATCGTCACCATCTGTATACATAAAACCAAAATTTTTAATTCTATAACCAGGCTCCAAAGTTAAATTATGGAAAATATAGAAATGCTGATTATCTCCGTAATATTTTTTATATACTTCTGGAACATCTGCAGTAAACAAAAGGTTATCTCCATCATATAATTCTATAGTTGCATTATACTTTTCAATAATTCGCCACCAAGTCTCATTTATATCATTAACAAGTTCTCCACTTCTAAGAGCATTAACTAACTCATCAACAGGATTGACAATTATTATTCTGGTACCTTTAGTTTCCTTCTTATCTAAGTTTGTTTTTTCTTTAATAAAATCAACAGCCTGCTTTCCTTCATATGCTCTATTGTTAGTATCTTCAACATCTACGTAATTTGCTACATAATTTCCTTCTACTGTATTAGAATCAAAATATTCCAAATAATCTCTGGACACGGCTTGATACATTATCTTTCCTAATCCATACAAACCTGCTCCATCTTCATTTCCACCAGAATTATAAAGCGAAGAAAATCTAGCAAGTTTTTCATTTGGACCTAATAAGTTTTTTACTTGCAACTTTTCAATTTCATCAGTACTGTAATTTTTTCCAATCAATCCAGTACATCCAATATCTTCTACAACAAAAAACTTACCTTTTTCATTTTCAACATATCTAAAAATCATTTTCCAACCCTTTTCATTGATTCTATGTCCCCATCCATTTTGAATCGAATCTTTTTGAAATCCGTGTACTAACCCACAAGCTGGTTGAGTACTATAATTACGAACAGTATTTTCAACAAAATTACGGAAATTAGATACTCTGTGTCTTCGTTCTGTTTCTATATTCATACTTTAATCACTCCTTAAAATTTAAAATTGTTATTTTTCCCCTTTGCTTTAAATTTAGCTTCAACAATACTTATTTCTTCTTTTAACGTTTTAAACATTTTTTTCACTTCATCTTCAGTGTATGAATAAGCACTAGTATTAGATAAATTTCCAATTAGTTGAATATTTTTAATTGCATTATTCATCCTTTTTTCAGCTAATTCTCTAAATTTTATCTGTTTTTCATTCATGCAATTCACCTCTTCTTAAAACATATTATACACTTTTTAAAAAATTTGTTAAATTATTTTTAATATATTTTGATAACATTTTTAAAATATTATAAAGAGAGTGATTTATTCACTCTCTTTATAATTAAACAAGGCTTCTGAAACTGTTTTTATAACATCTACATTAACAGCATTTCCAAATTGTTTATATGCCTGATAATCATTATTATCATATATAAAATCATCGGGAAATGATTGTAATCTAGCCGCTTCTCTAATTGTTAGTCTTCTTTTATATTTTCCCACAATAGGAACTTGTACCATAGCAACCAATGCTGGAAAACAAGTCGGAGCCTTCACTCTAATACCGGATGGTCTAAATTGAATAAATCCATCCCACAAAGATTCAATACTATCCCCAGCTTGCCACTCAAGTTTTCTTTGTGTTGGAGTAAACGTCTCATATATTTTCCATTTCTTAAGCCATCTATCTATACTTGATTTATATAAAACATAAAGCGCATGATTTTTTTCTATAAATTGCTTTTTCCATTGTGGAAAATCCTCTTCCATATGTCCATCAAAATAGTCTGCCCAAATTGGAAATCCTATTACTTTTAAATCTATCATTTTATAAAATTCATCCCAGGCAGATAACACCCTTTCTTCTTGTTTAGTTATTTTATACTTTTTCTCATAATTATCTGTCTCTAAAATATCATCAATTGAATTATCATTTTTTTCTTTTAATTTTCCCAATTCTATATTTAAATATTTATCAACATTTTCAGGATCATATATACCAAGTATAACTACTCTTTCCCTTAGTTGAGGTACACCAATTTGATGAGGACTTATTATTAATGGATACTCTGTTAATCTATATCCACAACTTTGTAAATGTTTTTTTATTACTTTCCAGGTATTCCCGTTATCATGAGAAACTAAATTTCTTACATTTTCCAATATAATATATTTTGGTTTTTTTGCTATCAGTATCTTCTCTATATAGAAAAATAACGTGCCTCTTGTTTCATCAAATCCTTTTTGTTTCCCTGCTTTTGAGAAAGTTTGGCATGGAAAACCACCACATAAAACATCATGTTCAGGGACATCTTCAGGATTTATTTTTGTTATGTCATAGTCTGCATCTATACCATAATTTTCTTTATATCTTTCTATGCAAAACTTATCTATTTCAGAGGCAAATACACATTTTCCACCTAATTGTTCCATTGCCAAGTGAAACCCACCAATACCGGCAAACAAATCTATAAACTTGAACTTTTTCACATTATACCTCCATAAATATAAATTATATACTATTTTGATTTAAAAAGCTACCCCTAATCAATATTTTCATCATTAAATCAATAACATGTACTAAAAAATTGTTTAAATTTTTCATGCTTATACTAATTTTTGGATTTCTAGGACGTCCATCACTATTTTTCCCTTGATTAAAAACATCTAAATATTGTTTGTTATATTTATTTAATTCTAAAATATAATAACTCTTAATTTTAACACTGTATTTCATTTTATTAGAATAACTCATTATATTATCTTTGTTTTGTACCATATTCCAATATTTTGTAACTGTATAATCGTGTTCACTATCTTTTTCAGTTTCATGATTAGCAACGATGTAATAAATACTTTGATTCTCTAACAAATTCATTATCGTTTCATAATCATTTCCTTGTATCCCGCTACTTGTAACACTATGTGCTTTTAAATCTCCAAAAAATCCCAATTGTGGAAATTCCAAATCAAGATCCACTTCATCTTTTTTTCTGTTTTGATAAAAAGTTATAACATCTTGCTTATTATTATTTATCAAATATTGTTCCAATTTAAATTCTAAATAAAAGCCAGGCCATTCAGGTTGAAATTTATTCCTATAATTATGTTCAATCATATCGGCATAAGCCTCAATACCTAACCATTCTTTTGCCATATGAATAAAGAAATCATCTAAAGTATCAAACACTTCAATTTTAGTATTTTCTTCATTATATAATTTTTTATCTAAATAATTTATAGCATTCGATTTATTAAATACTGTAATCAAATTACCTCTAATGTCTTTTTTTTCAAATAGTCCATTTCTTTCACCATTAAGCAAATCAATAGTATAAACATGAGCCGATGAATTATGCATTTTTCTTTTAACATAAGTGCTGGTATCAAAATCACATAATAATATATTATCTTTATATTTATAAACACCGATTAATAAAGTTGTAATATTGTTTTTTAAATTCTTTTCATAAATTATTTTAAATTCTTCAGATATTTGAATTCTCTTTTTAAATTTAGGATGCGGATTACCTAAATAACTAATATTCTTATAATAAATGCAATATTCTTTATCTCTGTGCTTACCATACATATATTCCTTTTTATCAACACTTAAATTTTGAAAAAAGCCTTTAATAATAAATTGCAATTCACTATTCGTTAAAATTTCACCATAATCCTCAATAATACAATCATGGTATATTTGATCTACCTTAACATTACTTAACTTCATGAAACCTCCTAAAATAACTCCCTAACAATTAAATCTTGCGAATGTAAATTATTATTCTTCCCTAATAATAAATTTTCATAAAATTTAATTAAATAACTTATATCCTCTTTTATATTTAAATAATTATTAAAATAATTACTTCTAACTAATGCATTTCTAAAATAAACTGACTTATCTTTAAATAATGTATTATCTACATTATATCCTAAACTAATTAAATACTTTTCAATAAATAATGCTGTAGTTCTAGTATTACCTTCTCTAAATGGATGTACTTGCCAAATATTAGAAGAAAAATTAGTTATGTTCTTAATTACTTCAACAATACTCATCTCTTTATAATTTTTTTCTTTATCTAGTGATATATCATACTCTAATGATTCTTTTAAAGTTTTTGAGTCTCCATAAGCAACTTCAGCAAATTCATAAATATCTTGAAATAAGTATTTATGTACATATTTTAAATAATCAACTGATAATTCAAAATTATCAATTTGCAATAATTCTACAATTCTAGTAGAAACTAAATCACATTCCATTTCATTATAATTTAGATTGTTTTGTTTTTCTTTTTCAATATAATATTCTTTTAAATTTTTTTCTACTTGTTCTATAGTAAGACTTCCTTCTACATTATCACTTACAAGTTTTTCAAAATACTTAGAAGTTTTTAAATTATCCACTTCTTGAAGGCCAATAGCCATATCCCACTCTAGTTGTTTTATATATCCTTTAGGTTTTTCTTCTTTAGTATATTTTACATTACTAGAATCCAAATCCTCTTCACTCATTTAAATACCTCCTAATTACTTACAATTATATCATAACCATTTATAAAATTCGACTAATTTTCTTCACAATAAAAGAGTTTATGATATGTTCACAAGCTCTTTCAATTATTTTTATTTAAAGCTACTGAAGCTTGAGCCATTAATTAGTACTATTTTTTAATGCTTGTAAAAATTTAATTTTTTTATCTTCTGGTATATTCAAACATATTCTATCTCCTATAACAGCTATATTAGGATAATCAAAATATTCATTTTCCAGTAGTTCACTAAGAGCAATTTCTAAATCAATACTTTTTTTAGCATATTCTCTTATTTCATCTTCATAACACTTATAGTCATTTTTTCTAAAAATTTCAAATAATTCTAAGTGATCTGAATTTAAAAGGAAATCATTGTTTTCATATTTAGAAACTTTTGTATTTAACCGTCCTATCTCTTTTTGAAGTTTCTCTACTTGTTCTTCTAAAACTTGAATATATTTTTCTTTGTTATACTTTTTTTTAGCATCTAAAACTGTATCTTTAACTTCAGATATCACTGACATTTTTGTTCCTCCTTTCTTTTTTTTAAAAAATTATTTTTGCAAGTAAATTAAGAACAAATCCTATAATGTATCCAACAATAAAATATAAAACTTTTCCCATTAGATGTCCTTCTTTTACTCTTGTTCCAATTATACATAGAATAATACCAACTATTGAAAAAACTATATAATGTTTGCACATAACTGTTAAAATAGATGTATTAGTAAATTGTAATAAAACACTATTTAATAATTTTAATACTTGAAAAACTAAATCTAATGTATATTTAAATCCAAAGATGTAAACTAATGCTACAAAGAATACCATTAAAGATTTTGTTCTATTTTTTTTCATTATTTACACCTATTTCTCAAAGCACTACCAGCAACGCTTTTTGTTGCTTTAGTTGTTCTCTTACTTCTTAATTGACTACTAGCTTTTCTAGCGACTCTTTTAGAAGTTCTAATACGATTTGCCATCAAAATATCCTCCTTTCTTACTTCAGAATATTGTTTAGCAAACATAAACTTCTAAAATATCATTGAAATTATCTTAAATAAATGATAAGATAATTACAGAAGTTATGCAATACTTCAATATTCTCACATTTTTATGAGAAGGTACAGTTTGTTGCAGCAAACTGTTTTTTTGTACCTTCATATCTAAATATTAACATATAATCTAATAAAAATCAATATGTATAGTTTACATTTCTGCTTTTTTATGATAAAATATTAACCAAGAAATGGGTGATATAATGGAAGAAGTTGGAAAAAATTTAAAAAGAATTAGATTATTAAAAAACTTATCGTTAAAAGAAGCAGGCTTTTTATTAAACATGTCTGCTCCTGCTGTTTCAAAATATGAAAAAGGTGAAATACATCCTGATTCACAAAAACTTATTGAATTTGCAAACGCATATAATGTTAAAGTATTAGATTTATTAAAATCTTATAATGTTCCAGAAATGAAATTTAATTCATTTAGAAAAAGAGAGCGACTTAAAGGTGAAAACCTTGAATTATTAAAAGAAATTATACAAAATAAAGTTTCTGATTATCTTGAAGTAATAGAATTAAATAAATTAAAAAGTAGTAACAACAAAATTAAAAAATATACTTGCAATAATGAGCAAGATGCCGAACTAGCAGCTGAAGAGTTTAGAAAGAATTATAAGTTATCGATTAATCAACCTATCCCAGATTTAATAAACATATTAGAAAATATAGGAATATTGATAATTGAAATAGATAATTCAAATGGGAAATTTTCTGACTTTGATGGGCTTAGTGAAGTTGTAGGAAATGTACCATTAATAGTTTTGCTAAATAATATTGATGGTGAAAGGCAAAGGTTTACTATTGCACACGAATTAGGACACCTAGTTCTAAATGTAAAAAATAAAGATTTAAATGAAGAAAAAATGTGTAATAAATTTGCAAGTAGTTTATTAATGCCAAAAGATGCAGTAATTAATGAATTTGGTATATCAAGAAATACCATAAGTTTTTATGAATTAAGGGCTTTTAAAAATGAATACAAAGTTAGTATGGCCGCTATATTGTATAGATTAAAAGAGTTAAATATCATATCTGAATACTTATATAAAAAATATAACATTTCATTTAGTTCAAAAGGATATAAAAAGCATGAACCAGATCCTATTGACCCAGAAAAATCATATCAATTTAAACGACTTGTTCATAAATTAGAAGTAAACAACATCATATCTTTAAACAAAGCATGTGAGTTATTGGAGATAACAATAGATGAATATAACGAAGAAGATAATAATTACAGATACTAATATAATAACAGATCTTAATAATGCCAATATTTTAGAAAAATTTATTGAACTAGATAATGTTTATATAAGTGATATGGTTAAATGTGATGAAATAAACTTCAACACCGGAAATGTTAATATAATTAAAAAATTTAAAACTATCAATGCAACTTCAAAGGAAATCGATGAACTTTTCAAAATATCAAAGGAAACTCATGGATTATCTCCATACGATATCATTAATTTTATAATTGCTAGAAATAATAATGCTATTTTAGCTACTGGTGATAGAAGACTTAAAAATTATAGTGAAGCAAATGGAATAGAAGTAATTAGAACTTTAAAAATAATTAAATTAATGAAAAATAAAGATATAATTACTAATAAAGAAGCAATTAATGGATGTAAAGCATTAAAAGAAAATCCAAATACACGAATTCCTATGTCTGATATTGATAATATTCTTAAAGAATTAGAAAAGAACTCAGTAATACACTGAATTCTTTTCATTTTAAAATATCTTTAGTAAAATTATAACTATAACATTATCATCTTATCAAATATTTTCTCACATAATCCATACTTTACTTAATACTATTTTATAACTCCTTAGGGCAATTAGGTTTATATTTAACATCACTAAATCCATATATTTTTTTACAATCATTACAAACAATACCTATCTCATCCAAGCCATAAATATATTCTCCATCACCCTTAATCATTACTATATT
>CANRHY010000031.1 GCA_947630515.1 uncultured Bacilli bacterium | reverse complement strand
CGGCCACGACCACAGTCGCGTGCCTGATGATTTGATCTCCTATTTTATAGCCCTTAGTAACATAAAGTCCTTCTTTTATCATACCTCTAACAACTCCACTTAAATTTGAAGTCTTTTTATACTTATAATAGTTAAATATTTTTTAATAAAAACTTACTATCAGTAAATGGGAATTTTAATTCTTTAAAATGTTCATCATAATTATCAAAAAGCTTTTTTATATTTTCCTTTTCTTCTTTACGCATATCAATAAAACCATCTATATAAAAGTAACCTAAATTATATAACTTGGAAAACCATATTCATAATCTTCATTTGAATTATGGGAATAATAATGTATTCTTTCTATATAATATTTAATTAGCACTTTTTTATCTTTTATTTTTTCTAAATCTTCTATTTTATCTATTTTTATTATTTCGTTAGATTCACATTTACAAATTATATAGTGATATAAATAATAAGTTTTTTTATCACTTTCTTGTAAAATCTCTTCATACTTTTCTTTTGATATTATTTTATAATTAACATTTTCTAACATATTTAATCCCCTCTTTGTTTTCTAAATATTTTCCCTGACTCTTTTTTAGTTTCTGAATCAGTATTTTCTCCATGACCGCCTTCATAATATTTACCTTCACTTCTCGAATATCCACCCCATTCGTGTGTATGTCCACTTTGATAATCTTTATAACGATCATATACAGGATAGCCACTATCCACATCTTTTGTACTTTTTGATTTATTAGACATTTTTACACCTCCTCACTAATAAAGTAGGATTCAGTATACGGTTCAAATTTCTTAGAATATATATTAATATTATCCCATCTATTCATGCAAATTTGCATTTCGTTATCATATAATATAGATATTTTTTCATTATAAATGCATTCCTTTGGTCCATTAATTATATGATTAGCACATCTACATGTATATTCAATTCTGTTTTTAAATTCAAAAAATAGCCAATTATCTTGCGTTTCTTTTGCCAATTGTTTAATTTCTTCTTTTGCTTTGTAATTATCAATTTTAGAAGAATATGTTAAAACAATTGCTTCATCAATAACAGCCACTAATGTAGATAGTAAGAGTGTGTTTTTATTATCAGTATTTGGATTATATTCATACATATCTTTATTCTTAAAAATATGTGTTTCATTTTCTTTCCCAATAATCCAATGCTCATTTTTTATTTTTCCAGTATACTTTAATATATTTGCATGATAAATCGAAGTTTCAAAATATACTAATTCTTCTATTTCATTTTCGGTAAATCCGCAAAAAAACATTCTACGTTTTAATTCAGTGTAAAAAACATCATTTTTATTTTTAGATAGGCAAATCAAATCAGATAATAACAACTCTTTAATATTTTCTTCCATAATTCCTCCAAACTTTATTGTTTATTTATATTACTACTATCACTTATCTCTGTCAAGAAAATTACAAAATTTTTGACAAAAACCTTATTTTAAATTTAACAAAAAATCAACAATTGATGAATTTTCTATATGATGGAGGTGTTGTTAATGTCAATATTATTTTATAATTAACATTTTCTAACATATTTAACCATTCCTATAAAAAAATCATTTTTATTTTTTTGATAAATAAATCAAACAATTTTATATTTTCTACCTATTTTTTGCTTCTATAAAACGCTTATCTTTCTTATAAATTAATATATTGTATCCATAAAGTTCATTTTCTTCAGGTTTAAATTCAATTTCATAATATGAATCTTTATATTCTTCTACTAATAAATCATATAAACTTTCATAAAACCATAAGCCTTCATTATCTTTTTTACCAACTACATCTCCAAAAACAGTATCTATATTTGCTTTAGCTAAAGAAAAAGCTAAAGCAGGTTGTTCTCTTATAAGTAGCAAAGAATCATGGCGATAACTATTTATATGTTCAGTACGAATTTCACATAAATCACGTGTTTTATCATCATTTCCTAATAATTTTCTTAAATAATAGAAATTTAATCCATCTTTAGAATTATAATATAATTTACCAGTAACAGTTCCAATAAAACGCCATGGAAAAGCATGAGCGAAATTTTTAGAATCAGTTGGATTAGAACTAATAAATGTAGGAGTACCAGAATACCCTTGTTCTATTATACCTTTCATTAAACTTAAATCAAAACACTTTGCTTCTTCAATAAGTCTATCATAACTACTTATATTAACATACTTTTTTAAAAATTCAATGTATTGTTTTAAAGAACGCAAATACCTTATATCTGACACTCTCAAAACCTCTCTTTCTAATTAATTATTATAACAAAAAATACTTTTAGATACAATAAAAACCCAGCAAATATCTGGATTTTTCTATATGAGAAGCGTTAATAAACGCGTACAATCCTTTGGCAGGGGTATCAGGATTCGAACCCGAACGGAACGTTTTGGAGACGTTAATACTACCATTATATTATACCCCTAACAACAAATATTCTACCATATATTTAAAAAACTAGCAAATACTTTTTACATATTTAAGTACTTTAGGATAATTTCATACTCATCTGTTAAATCCTCTAAACTCTTTCTAGCATTAGCAGGCGATGTAGAAGAAAGTTTAATTACATCTATTTTTAACTTAGGATAAATATACTTTTGATATAAAGAATAAGCCTTATTACCTAATACAAAAATCTTTTTTATATTAGCTTCCTTTAATATTTTACCTATATCATTTACTTTAACATTTTTTATAGACTCATCTTTAGAAGCTTCAATTTCACAAGAAGCACAAACATCCCACAAAGCTATATTATGTTTAAGTAAAAACTCTTCTTTATTTATAATACTTTCATTAAATAAATTTTCTAAAACCATCCAAAATCTATTCTTTGGGTGTGAATAATACATATTTTTCTCTCTTGATACAACACTAGGAAAAGACCCAAGTATCAGTGCCTTAGAATTTTTATCATATATAGGTTTTAATTTATGAACTTCTCTCATACTTAAAATTTTAACACAATAATCGCAAGTAGACAAATAAAACATATAATATTATTAGGTGAATCTTATGTTAATAAACTATACTGACAAAGAATTAGATTTATGTGCTCGTCTTATGAGAGCAGAAGCATTAAGTGAGGGTGACTTAGGTATGCTTATGGTAGGAAACGTAATAGTAAACCGTGCATTAGCAGATTGTTTAGATTTTAAAAACATAAGAACAATAACAGACGCAATATACCAAAAAAATCAATTTTCAGGTACTAAAAGTTCTTTATTTTTTAAAAGTCCTACATCTAAAGAAAGAGATTTAGCAAAAAGAGTATTAAAAGGAGAATACTACCACCCTGCTACTAATGCTTTATGGTTTTATGCACCCTCTTCAGGTGAAACATGCAAAAACACCTGGTATAATCAAAAACTATCAGGTAGATACAAAAGCCACTGCTTTTATAACCCAGACTCAGGTGTTTGTAAAGAACTACATTAATTATAACTTATAATATTTAGGAAAATCTTCACATGATTCTCTAACTATTTCCATAAAATCTCCATTACCAAGATTTATATTATATTCCATTATAATACCATCAAAAACAATATTTCCTTTAAAAGGTAAAATAGAAGTCATAACAGCCATAGGTAAAGAACTACTTGAAAAAATCTCATCAAAATTTGCTCTTAATCCTTTAACCATATATATCTTATCTAAATATATAAAATAAGCATATTCTTCTCCAAGTTTTCCAATCACAAAAATGTCTCTCATACCTCTTTTAAATTCTTTAATAATTTCTAATTCTTCTTCACTAAATTTATAAGGATTATCTTTACAAAATTCTGTTATTATCTCATTCTTATTTTCAAATAATTTATCTATAATATCAGTTAACTTATGAGGGTCTAAACCTTCTTTTTTATATATTTTTAATTTAGGTTTAATATTATATTTATTATTAGTATACTCTAGTAATGCAAAATATAATTTATAGAATAAATCTGCATCTTCTTCACTTAAACTAGCATTTTTTTGAAAAGATGGATTAGCTAAACGGTCTATTTCTATTTTAGCTTTCATACCCATTTTTTCTATATATTCATTAAATGTATAACCACCTAAAGCACCAGAAATCATTTCATTCATAGCTTCGTCCATAAGTTTAAAAAATTTATTTAAGTCTTTTATTTCACTTGGTTTTGCCTCTCTTATAGATTTCTTAATATCTTCTCTATCCTCATTTAATAAAACACAAATATTAATATCTCTTGCTACCATTCTATAAAATGGTAACTTTATAAGTTCATTATAAAACTTTTTAATAGCCGGTTTTTCCATATTAAAGTAGTTATAAAACATAGATTGATAATCTCTAATATCAAATTTCATAACCCCACCAATAGCATACTTTTCTCTTGCTTTTTCTAATTCATCCATATAGTCTTCATAATCTAAATATATTAAAGATTTTAATTCACTATTTTTATTTTTCTCTTTATATCTTCCTACATAGAAATTAAATAAAGGACTGCCATATATAAAACTTCTAACAATATCTTCTTTTAATTTAAATGCATGTGTACCTAACCCTATTAATACCTCTTCTAAAACTATTCCATGAGCCTTACAAAAACCTATTAAGAAAGATGCCATATATTCATCACTCTTATATTTTTGAGGGTCATATTCTTTTAAAAGATTTTGAACAATATTAGTTGCTTCTTCTGGTATTGTTAAAGGGTCTATTAATAAAAATTTGTAAACTAACTGTTCTTGCTCCCATACATATTTTATATTATCAACGTCCTTCTCACCATTTACAAGTCTTTTTAAATAATTTACTTCTCTTTCTGTAAGAAGATAAGATAAATACTCTGTATCTTCATATCTTTTATAAACTTCTTTTACCATATCCTCATTTGTTACTTTTTTATATGGTTTAGCATCAAAAACACACCTAAAATATAAATCATATACTGTGTCTTTTGAAATATTCTTAATTGAATCTAACATTTTCATTTTCATTCCTCCTTTTTTAAAAACAAAGATTACCACTAAAGACACCTATATTCTATAACAAAATATGGAAAAAGTAAAGTACAAACATGTATTTTTTATGTTACACTAAAAATAGTATAGATTAAACTATACTATTTAGTTGGAATAAGTAACTCTTCACCTACACTTAAGAAAGAACCAGTTAAATTATTAATTGTCATTAAATCAGTTACACTAACTCCATATTTATTTGCTATTTTATATAAAGTATCTCCCTCTTTTACTGTATATGTTGCATAAGTTTCTGTTCCTGGAATAATTAAAACTTGCCCGATTTGAAGAACATTACTTGTTAAATTATTAGCTTTCTTTATATCATCTACACTAACCCCATATTTGTTAGCTATAGAATATAAATTATCTCCACTTACTACAACATAGCTAATATTACTTCCTGTATTATCATCTTTTTCTTCTACAGTTATGTCACTTACAGGTATAAGCAACTCCTCACCTACACTTAGAGTATCACTCTTTAAATTATTAACACTTTTTAACCTATCAACACTAATACCATAACTTGTTGCAATTTTATATAATGTGTCACCTGGCTTAACAATATAAGTAATACCCTTTGTATCCTCTTCTATTTCAATATCAATATCTTCTCCCTTAGGAAGTAATAACTGCTCATTAATTGTTAACTTATCACTTGTTAAATTGTTAATACTTTTTATTATATCAACAGTTGTATTATATTTCCTTGCAATAGAATATAATGAGTCTCCTGATTTAACTGTATAAACTAAATAATCACCAACATCTTTTTCAGTAGTAGATTTAACCTTTAATGTTTGACCTACTTTCAAAACATTACTTGTAAGATTATTAAGTTTTTTAAGTTCATCTACAGTTATACCATACTTAGTAGCAATACTCCATAAAGAGTCACCCTTTTGTACAGTGTAGAAGTCTCCTTCTATAGGTGCGGTGTAAGGAAGATTTTTATATTTTGTGATTGCTCTTACAACTGCTTCAGCATAATCTTTATAATTATTCTTAAGCTCGTTAACATCATCTTTATTACTATCTAAAAAACCATATTCTACTATAACAGCTTCTGTATTAGGAGTATTCCTGTGAATAAAATAATAATCTTTCGATGGATTACTTGGAAGTCGTTGTTGATAATTTTTTCTAACATTTTGTCCAGCAGCTTCTAATTCTTCAAGTATTGTATTTGAAAATTTCGAATTATTTCTAAGTGCATAAATAACCTCTGCCCCATCTCCTCCACCAGCGTTTATATGGTTACTAACTACTATTACCTTGTCTCCTGCACCATACGCATCACGTATTCTCTCACTTCTAGTTGTACTATCTATTGTTTCATCTGTTGTTCTTGTCATTTTTACTGGTATACCAAGTTCTCTTAATCTATCATACATATACTTACTAATAAGTAAAGTCAAATCTTTTTCAACTATACCATTTCCACTAGCCCCTGGGTCACTTCCACCATGTCCTGCATCAATTACAACACCAGTAAGCGCTCTATCATCTAACATAAGTATCATCACCTAGTAATAGTCTATGTTTTAATCTAATTAATGTCACTTCTATTTGATAGCGTCATTAAATTTTGATATAATCATTAACAAAGGAAGATGAGTTATGAGTAAACAAAAAGAATATATAGTAGATAAATTTGAAGATTTTTGGACAGACATATATAACATAGAAAAAGAAGAAGTTAAAACTTTCTATGATTATTTTGTTTATTCAAAAGAAAAAATGAGAGGTTTTGTAAATTTTAATTATACGTATGAAAATGTAGAACAATTATTAATTAATAAACACTTTGATTATTTAAATGAAATGTATTCTAATATTTTAATAGGTAATTATAATTCAGTTGCAACTATGCTTAGAATTATAATAGAAAATTATGTTACTTATTTTTTAATTAAAAAATATAAAAAAGAAAGCCTTTATAAAGATTGGGTATTATGGAGCACATATAAAGGAAAAGCCATTTTAAATGAAAGCAAATATCAAAGATTAGCAGAAGAATCATATTGTGAACTAGAAAAAGCATTAGGACTACGTTTAGAATTTACTAATCAATCTTTCTCATGGATAAAAAGAGTAGTAAAACTAAAAAGTTATTCAATAAAAACAATCTGTAAAAATTTCTTAGATGAACAAATTTATACAGACTATTCTTATTTAAGTGCACTTATCCACAACGATGACTACAACACTAAAATATTCACTTTCTTTGATAAAGATAAACTTACAAATTTCATATACGCAGCATTTAACTACACAGACAAATTAATAGGAACTTATGATAAAAGATACTTAAGAGACAAAACATACAACTTCCTATCAATAAAGGTATTAGAAGCACTAGATAATGTAGGAAAAGTGGAGTTTTAAGGTTAATTCTTAAGTTTTATATTTTTTGATTTAATACTGAAGAATCAATAAACTATTTTTCTTTTTTAGCAATTTTTTAAACTTTTTATATAGGGCTGATTATGTTCATGTACACTTAAAATCTTCAAATTATCATACTATTTTACATCTATAATTAAACCACTAGCTTTTGAAACATTTTGAAATAAACTATATTTTTATCACACCGATACAATTTTATCGGTTTTTAATTGACTCTATTTTTCATGGCTCACTTAAAAAGGAGTATTTTTACTCCTTAACTTAAGACTTAATCTCCTTCTTTATATTATTTTAATTATTATTTCTTCTAATTTTGAGGTATCTTTTCCATCTACTTTTTTTGCTGAAATGAAAAATTCACTTCTTTTCTTTGAATCTACTTTAATGTTATTTTTTTTCATATAATTAACTAAGAAAATTGATTTATACATACAATCATTATATATAGTATATATTTCATCATCTGACAATACATTAGTATCAATTTTTTCAGTTATATCCTTTACAGCTTTACAGAAATTCTGGAATATTAGTTGATTATTTATAAAATCATTATTTTGAACATCTATAAGCCACTTATATATCCTATCATCCTTTCTTGCTGTAGTAACATCAAATAAATGATCCCATTTACTTCTAGAATATTTTAAAGCAAGTTCTTTAGGTAATTTACTAAGCAAATAATCATATTCGTATGGATCTCTCTGCTTTGCTTGAAATACTTTTCTCTTATCTTTTGTATTAACTCCTTCTCTTAGTATAGCCCAAAAATAGAATCTAGTTGATTCTACTATTTCATACTCCTTTAACTTACTTGCTAGAATTAGTCCAAGTTCATATGAATACTCTGAGTCATATTCATTTTTGCATTTTTGCTTTAACGCATTTTCTATCGCAATAAATTCATCATGCATTTTCTTCAGTTCTTCTTCTGTATATACTTTTTCTGAATAAGTTACAATTCCCTTATATGTTCCATTTTCTTTAAATGCTAATCTACTCATTTTATCCCCTCATTTCAAAATATTGTGACATATAAGAATCTACAAAAGCATTTACTCTTGATGTCTGTTCATCTGCCTCTAAAGCCTTAATTGATTCATCATCGCATCCAATAAAAGAATAATCGCCATTTTTAAACTTAATTAGAATCAATGTTTTTAACATTTCGCTTACATAATATTCTTTATAAAATGCATCATTTTTATCTGATGGGACATACTTATACATTACATAATCAGTATTAAATATCAAGTTATAAATATCCCCATTTTGTTCTAATTTAGACTTTACTTTAGTATCTCCCAAACTATCAGAATGTATATCAAATAAGTTGGCTGTATCATTTGGTAAATCCTCTTCATATATAACAGTAATAAATACCTCTTTTAATTCTTCGCCTTTATCTTTATCTAACCCATCCATATGTGACAATTTAAATTTTATTTTCATCGGACCTTTTTTATTTAAGAACTTATTTCCAAACAAAATATTTTCGATAGTTATAATACTTTCAGAATTTTTTGC
>CANRHY010000030.1 GCA_947630515.1 uncultured Bacilli bacterium | reverse complement strand
AAAGAAACGCAATAAATAATGCAGTAGCGCATGGAGATACTCACATAACTGCCCTTTACCTAATCTCAGACTTACCTAATCTTGCTTATCCATGCCACTTATGTAAGCAAACAATGCTTGAGTTTTTTAGCACTGAAGTAGTATTTAACATAATGAATACAAATGGAGAAAGCAAAGTACTAACATTTAACGAAATAATGAATACATCATTTAGTAAGGAAGATTTAAAATGAAGAGTGGATTTATAAGTGTAATTGGAAGACCCAATGTAGGAAAAAGTACTCTAATAAATAGCATAGTAGGAGAAAAAATAGCAATAACTTCAGATAAAGCTGGAACAACAAGAAACATAATACAAGGAATATATACAAAAGAAGATACACAAATCGTGTTTGTTGATACTCCAGGAATACATAAGCCAGTTAGTAAACTAGATAACTTACTAAACTATAATGCATATAAAAGTGTAGAAGACGTTGATGCTATAATGCTTATAATGGACGCAAGTAGTGAACTAGGTAAAGGTGACATGTTTGTACTAGAAAAACTAAAAACAGTAACTAAACCTGTAATACTTGTACTAAACAAAATAGATAAACTAAATAGTGATGAAATACTAAAGAAAATAGATGAGGTAAAAGATTTATACAACTTTGCCGAAATAATCCCAGTAAGCGCTCTTAAAAATGATAACACAGATAGACTAATAAAAGTATTAGAAAATTACTTAACAGACTCAGTCAAATATTATGAAAAAGGTGAAGCTACAAGTAGTTCCTTAGAATTTAGACTAAGTGAAATAGTAAGAGAAAAAGTATTAGAACTAACAACTGAAGAAGTACCTCATTCTGTAACATGCATACTAAGTGACTTAACAAAAGATGACGTAACAACAAACGTATATGTAGATATAATTGTAGATAAAGAGTCCCTAAAAAAGATAATAATAGGAAAAAAAGGCGCTATGCTAAAAGAAATAGGTTCTCGTGCAAGAGTTGATATGGAAGCGTTACTTGGTACTCATGTATACTTGGAATTATATGTAAAAACACTAAAAAAATGGAGAGATAAAGAAAAATATCTGAGTGAACTTGGATTTAATGAATTTTAATGAATAAAACTTTCATAACTATCACAATATATATTAGGTGATAATTATGAAAAAAATAGAACTATGGAAAAAATTTACAGAAACAGGAAAAATAGAAGACTATTTAAATTATAAGAAAGGCAAATAAAAAGAAGTATGAAAATTGAAAGTGTAGAAGGTTTTGTATTAAGTACCATTAACTATGGAGAATCTAGTAAAATATTACACATACTTACAAAAAAATTAGGACTAATAAGCGTAATAAGTAAAGGTTCTCTAAAAGAAAAAAGTAAACTAAGAACAGTTTCAAGTGTACTAACTTACGGAGTATTTCACATATATTATAAAAAAGATAAACTCTCTACACTAATAAGCGCAGATGTAAAAAATTATCTACTAAACATAAAAAGCGACATAGAAAAACTAGGATATGCGACTTACCTTACAGACCTTACTAAAAACGTATACAAAAGTAGTGAAAGTGATAGTATATATGACATATTTATAAGTAGCATACTAAAAATAGAAGAGGGATTTAATCCTATTATAATAACTAACATAGTAGAAATAAAATACCTAAGTTTTCTAGGAGTAGGATTATACTTAGATGGCTGTGTAGTATGTAACATTCCAAATGTAGTAAGCATATCTCACGAAAAAGGTGGCTACGTCTGCTTTAGACATAGAACTAATGAGCCTCTATATGATGAGGCAGTATTAAAAATGCTTAAAGCATATTACTATGTAGACATAAACAAAATAACAAAACTAGACATAAAACCAAATGTAGTAGAAAAAATAAATTCGTTTTTGGACATTTACTATAAAGAATACACAGGACTAT
Organism: uncultured Bacilli bacterium; assembly: GCA_947630515.1. Taxonomy (GTDB): domain Bacteria; phylum Bacillota_I; class Bacilli_A; order RF39; family UBA660; genus MGBC139354. The sequence continues at coordinate 7,226 of CANRHY010000030.1, read as the reverse complement.
TCCTAAAATCAAAAAATTTTATAAACAACATAAAAAGTAGTTAGAAAACCCTAACTACTTTCTTTAGTGAGTTCATCCATACTTACCTCAAGAACAGTAGCGATTTTGTACAGAGTTTCAACTGAAAACCCAGACTTACCACCGCTAGTTTCTATTCTCCTAATAAAGTCATAAGAAAGTTCAGTATATAAAGCAAGTTGCTCTTGAGTATACCCACGTAACTTTCTATACTTTCTTATATTAGAAGAAATAGTCTTCTTGATATCTGGATTAAAATCATAAAATTTTTCTTTTATCATTTTTTTCCCACCTAGATTTCAATATAACATTTCTTTTAAAAAGACTTCGTGACCTGGATATACCGGTTTTTTATAAGTATAACTTACATATAAGTGGTATTTATATGACCACTAAAAATATATTAAAATTTTTAATTAAATTTTATAAATTATTTTTATCAAAAAAACACCTCTAAAACCCCAGTAAATATGGGCTTTTAAGAAAATGGCACTATAAAATATACTAAAAATAATCACCTATATTTATAGATATAGAAGTGCACACAAATATACATAAAAAATAATCAAAAATTTAAGGTAACCAAGTAGATTACTTAACCTAAAAATTACATTTTTTTGACACAATTTATTGACACAAAAAAATATAATTTGCTATAATACATATGAAAAGCGATAACGAATAGGTGGAACTATTCTAGGCTATATACAAAAAAGAGATTCTTCTAGAATAATTTAGGTGGAACCGCTGGAAAACCAGTCCTAAAGTTTTAGGAGTTTTTTAATTTATAAGGAGGATTTATGAATAACGAAATAACTATGCAAGATTTAGTTAATCTATGTAAAAATTATGGTTTTATATTTCAAGGAAGTGAAATATATGGAGGACTATCTAATACTTGGGATTTTGGTCCAGTAGGAGTACTTTTAAAAAATAACATAAAAAGTGCTTGGCTAAAAAAATTCGTACAAGAAGATGAAAACAATGTAGCATTAGATTCAAGTATACTAATGAATCCAAAAGTGTGGGAAGCTAGTGGCCACTTACAAACTTTTAGTGACCCATTAATAGATTGCAAACACTGTAAAACAAGACACAGGGCTGATAAATTACTAGAAGATATTGGTGTAGAAGATGCAGGTAAAATGAATAAAGAAGAGTTAATGAACTACATAAAAGAACATAACGTATCATGCCCTAAATGTGGGAAAAGTGATTTTACAGAAATAAGAGAATTTAACTTAATGTTTAAAACATTTCAAGGAGTAACAGAAGAAGCAAAAAGTACTATCTATCTTCGTCCAGAAACTGCTCAAGGAATATTTACTAACTTTTTAAACGTTCAAAGAAGCATGCGCCTTAAAATTCCTTTTGGAATAGGACAAATAGGAAAAAGCTTTAGAAATGAAATAACACCAGGAAACTTTATCTTTAGAGTAAGAGAATTTGAACAAATGGAACTTGAATTTTTCTGTAAGCCTGGTACTGAACTTGATTGGTTTAAATTCTACAAAGACAAATGCAAAAACTTCTTACTAAGCCTAGGTATAAAGGAAGAAAACTTAAGACTAAGAGACCATGAAAAAGAAGAACTATCTTTTTACAGTAATGCAACAACTGATATAGAATACAAATTTCCTTTTGGCTGGGGTGAACTTTGGGGAATAGCTAGTAGAACTAACTATGACTTATCACAACACCAAAAATACTCAGGTGAAAGCCTAGATTACATTGACCCTGAAACTAATGAAAAATATATTCCTTATGTAATCGAGCCAAGCCTAGGAGTAGAAAGATTACTTCTTACAGTGCTTTCTGATAGTTATGAAAAAGAAACACTTCCTGATGGCTCAGTTAGAGAAGTAATGCACTTTCACCCATACCTTGCCCCATATAAAGTTGCAGTATTACCTCTAGTAAAAAAATTCCATAGTGAAAAAGCAAAAGAAATATATAAAGAACTATCAAAAAGTTTCATGACAACATATGATGAAACTGGTAACATTGGAAAACGCTATAGAAGAGAAGACGTAATAGGAACACCTTTCTCTGTAACAATAGATGATGAAACCATAAATAATAACACTGTAACAGTAAGAGACAGAGACACTATGGCACAAGAAGTAGTAAAACTAGAAGACTTACCATCTTACATAGAAAACAAAATCAAATTTTAAAAAAATCAATAAAATAATTGAAACGTCCTCGTTAATGTGATAGAATAAATTATGATAAAGATAATTAGGAGGAATTATGGCATTTAAGAATTTTAAAATATTTGATACAAAAGAAGAAGATATAGAAATGACAGAAGACGATTACTACACAGTAAGCGAAACTGAAGCAAAAAAAGGTAGTTCTTCAAATAAAATGATTTTAGTAGAACCAAGAGCTTATTCAGAAAGCCAAACTATCGCAGACCATTTAAAATCAAGAAATAGTGTAGTAGTAAATTTTAAAAGAGTAACAACTGACCAATCTAAAAGAATTATAGATTTTTTAAGTGGAACATTGTACGCAATTGGAGGAGACTTACAAAAAATAGGTGAAGGAATATACTTATGTACTCCAAAAAATATTGACGTACAAGGTACTATTTCAGAAGAAGACAAAAAAGACGACAAAGGGGAAGATTGGTAAAATATTAGTAAGAGGGTGTCCTTATGAAAAGTTTTAATACAGTTTTTAGAGGTTATGATAAAAGTGAAGTAAAAGATTACTTAGATGAAGTAATTGAAGAATACGAAAGACTTTTAAACTCTAAAAAAGAAGCTGATAAAAAAATAGCAGAATTAAATGAAAAATTAGCATACTATATAAATGTAGAAGACAGAATGAATCACGCTATATTTAATGCAGAAAATGCAGGAGAAGACATAAAGAAACTAGCTAGACGTGAAGCAGAAAGTCTAATTAATGAAGCTAAAAGAAATGCTAATAGAATTATTAATGACGCCCTAATAAAAGCAGAAAAAGCTTCAGACACAGCAGATAGACTAAAAAGAAATGTAAACTTACTAAAAAGAAGGCTAAGAGCAATTATAGAAAGTCAATTAGAAGTAATAGAAGAAATGGATAGACTTGATTTAAAAGATGAAGAATATTAAGCATAGGCTTAATATTTTTAAAAGAGGAGGAAAAATGAAAAAATTATTAATAAAAATATTAGAGTTTTTCACATCAAGAAAATTCTTAGCGCCTATAGTATACATATTATTAGGTACTATTATCTATAGGATTATAAGTAACATAATAGATAACATAATGAAAAAAAGAAATAAACACAAAGCACACACAAAAGAAAAAACAGTAATAAACCTAATAAAAAGTGTAATAAGATACACAATAATTGTAATAGTATTACTTTCAATACTAGAAGAATATGGAATAAACACAGGAAGCATATTAGCAAGCTTAGGAATAGCAGGAGTAGTCTTAGGTTTAGCTTTACAAGACACAATAAAAAACATGTTAGCTGGAATACTTATAATATTTGATAATAGATATAACATAGGTGACATAGTAGAAATAAATAGTTTTACTGGAGAAGTAATAAGTTTAGGATTACAAACAACTAAACTAAAGTCATATACAGGAGAAATATTCACAATATCAAATAGCAGCATAACCACAATAAAAAACTACTCTCAAAGCGATTCACTATTAGTAATGGATTTACCAGTAAGTTATACAACAGATATAGATAAATTAGAAAAAGTATTAAAGATAGTTGGTAAAAAGATAGAAAAACTAGAAAACGTAAAAGGAAAAGTAGAACTATTAGGAATAGAAGCATTTGATTCAAGTAGCATAAATTATAGAATAACTGTATTATGTAAACCATACACTCACTTTGCAATAAAAAGACAATCTCTAATACTAATAAAAAAAGAATTTGATAAAGAAGGAATAGAAATACCATATACAAAACTAGATGTATATGTAAAAGAACATAAGAAATAATTAGTAACAAAAAACTAATCATTTTTGTTCTCAAGATTACTGACAAATATATACATTGCATACATAATTTGTATATGTTAGCCAAAATATGAAAGATATAAAAATATTATAAAGGCTAAATATAACAATGATACGGACACAATTTAAAATATCCGTATCATTTAACATATAATTATATTATTACTTTTAAAAAAATCTATTACGAAAAATTGAAAAAAATTCATTTTTTCGTAATAGTGTGCTATAATAGTTTTAGGAGATGAAATATTATGAAATTAATAGAAAGAGAGCATTATTTATCTAAAATGATTAATGTAATAGATACTCCAGATATAAAAATAATAACTGGAGTAAGACGTAGTGGAAAATCTAAATTATTAGAAGCTTTTAAAGAATATATAAATAATAATGAAAAAAATTCTAACATAATTCATGTTAATTTTAACTTAAAAAAATATGATAATTTAAAAACCAGTGAGGCTCTATATATCTAATAAAAATAATTTTGTATTAATAGATGAAATACAAATGTGTAAAGATTTTGAAAAAGTTATAAATTGGATTCATGCAGAAGAAAAATATAATATATATATTACTGGCTCTAATGCATTTTTACTAAGTAGTGATTTAGCAACTCTTTTTACTGGAAGAACATTTACAATAGAAATGTATCCATTTTCATTTAAAGAATTTATAAAGTATTATGGATATAAAGATTATGAAAACGCTCTTGATAAATATGTATTAGAAGGTGGAATGGCTGGCTCATATCTATACAAAACAAATGACGAGAAATATGAATACTTAAAAGACGTATATAACACATTAATAATTAGAGATATAAAAGACAAATATAAAATTAGAAATGTAAAATTACTAGACGAACTAAGTGATTTCCTTATGGACAATATTTCCAATATAACTTCTTCAAATAGTATAGTTAGTGAATTAAAAAAATCAAAAAATAAAAATGAAAAAACAGTAAATGATAAAACCATAACTAAATATATTATTTATTTTTGTAATGCATTTGCCTTTTATAAAGTTAGAAGATATGATATACAAGGTAAAAAATATCTATCTTCAAAAGATAAATATTATTTAGTAGACCCATCATTTAAATATGCTAAAATAGGTACTAAAAATATGAATTATGGTAGAATATATGAAAATATGGTAGCTATTGAATTATTAAGACGTGGATATGAATTATATGTAGGAGTTTTATACCAAAAAGAAATAGATTTTGTAGCAATAAAGAAAGATAAAAAAATATATATCCAAGTATCAGATGACATAAGTAATGAAGAAACATTTAAAAGAGAAGTAACTCCATTATTACAAATCAAAGATGCATATCCTAAAATACTTATTGCAAGAACAAAACATGAAACATATACATATGAAGGTATAGAAATAATAAATATGGCAAACTGGTTAGCTGAATAAATTTCTATTACGAAAAATTGAAAAAAATTCATTTTTTCGTAATAGTTTTGTTTTTGCATAAAATATCACTAAAAAGAACAAAATATAATTGACAATGATAATAAAAAATAATAAAATGTAATTGTAAATAATAAAGGAGAAACAATATGGAAAAGATAATCTCTTTCAATTTCAGTAATAAAAAAATTGGGGGGGGGTTGTTACTAAAGAATAACCTTATCTTTTTCAGTGTATTCACATAGGAATATTTTCTATGTGTTTTTTAGTGTGTGAGAAAGGAAAGGTAAAAATGAAGAAAAGAAATTTAATAATATTAACAAGTATACTTTTAACAATAATACTAAGTACGAGTTATGCAATATTTGTAGTAAATACTAATGAATATAAAGCAAGCGAATTACTTGTAAGTAATTTACTATATGGAATACAAATAGATGGAAGAAATACAACAACAGTAACAACAAGTGAAACAAAAGTAGTAACTATAAAAATAACTTCACTAAATGGAATAGATAGTAAGTATAGTTTAGAGTATAGAATAACAAATGGAAATTATAAAGCTAAAGTATATTATTTAAATAGCACACCTGCTAACCCAACAGGTGAAGTAAATAGATATGAAAATGGAGAACATACAAAAGAAATAAAAGTGGTAATAGAAACAGATACTAATGTAACAGTAGAATTTAATGTAAGTGGAGGATATAAAGGAAGTCAACCAGTAACTACAAATCCAAATTACATAGCAGTAACAAATAAAGGCTATGAGGTGACAGTAAATATATCAAATGGAAGAGTAGATAAAGAAACAAAACAAGTAGAAGAAAATGGCACAGTAACATTTACTGTTACAGCAGATGATGGATACACAACAGAAGGAGCAACTGTAGATGAAGAAGGTTGTACCATAGAGAATAATATAGTATCAGTAAAAAATGTAACAAAAGATATTAAATGTACAGTAACATTAGCAGAAGCACAAAAGGCAATATTAGTAGCAGACTTTTATCAAAAAATGAAAGAACAATATCCAGAAACAGCAGAAACGCAAAGAAGTGATTATGATACTCCCCATACAGACCCAGGGGTATATTATGAAGATGGAAACTTTATAGAAAGTAGTATAACAGGAGCAAGCGGATTAAAAAATAAAGTATATTATTATAGTGGAGCAGTAACAAACAACTGGGTAAGTTTTGCAGGGTTCTACTGGAGAATAATACGTACGAATGAAGATGGAAGTATAAGATTACTATATGCGGGCTTGGCAAGTGACCAAGGTAAGACTGAAACTCAATATATAGGAAGTACAAGAACTTATAATGGAACATATAGTAATACAATGTATGTAGGGTTTAAATACGGAAGTACAGGAAGTCTAACTAATAACAGAGCGAATGGAACTAATTCACCAATATTAGGACCAGATAGTGATACTCATGGCGCAGGAAGTGAAGTAACCTTAAATGGTTGGTATAATCAAAAAATAAAAACTACATATGGCTCATATATAAGCAAGACTGCTGTATATTGTAATGACAGGGCAACGTCAAGTTATGGTTCAAGCAGCACAACGACCTATGCAGCGGGGGAGAGATTATGGAAATCACATAATCACCCAAGTTTTAAATGTGGAGTAGATTATCAAGGAAAACTCGTAGGGAGCTCGCAATCGGAAGCAGATAAATTCAGTGGAGTAAATGAAAAAGCAAAACTAACAAATCCAATAGGGTTAATGACGGCAGATGAGGTAGCATATGCGGGAGCAAGAGTTGCTGTTGCATTATCTGAACCAT
>CANRHY010000029.1 GCA_947630515.1 uncultured Bacilli bacterium | reverse complement strand
TATATTTGTTTAGGGTATATAACGAAAATTACTAAACTTAGAAAAATACTGGACGTTGGAAATCCTAGAGTATTTTTCGAAACTAATAAAACCAACTAAACTTGTAGATATCCATAGGGTAAGTGTTTTGGACACGGGCTCGATACCCGTCAGCTCCACCAATATAAAAAACAAAACTATAGATTACTTTATTAGTAGTCTTTTTTCTTGAAAAATTTTATATGTATGTGCTATAATGGAGTAGTTGGAGGGTTTTGTATGTTAAATAATTTTAAAAAATCAAAATTAATAAGAATTAGGAGATATCTTTTATCTATTCCTTTTGAAAGAAGAGAATTAGAGAAAACTTCTATATTTTATGAAAATTATAAACAAAAAATGAAAAAAGTATTAGCTAAAAAAGGTGGTACTAAAAAATTATAGAGCTTCGGCTCTTTTTACTTTTTATTTACACCATAAAAATAGTTTTTGTTTCAATTATTATAAATATGTTTTATACTAGATATGGAAAGTAGGTAAAAGGGATATGAAAATGAAAAAGTTGGCAATATTTATTATATTAGTTTTAGTTATAGTAGGTGGTTATTTTGGAGTAACTAAACTATTTAATAAAGAAAGTCATGGTGGTAGTGGCACTAAGGAGCAAGAAAAGGACGAGCCAAAGTTACAGATATTTGATGAGGAAAGTGATAGCCGTGTAGTAGCGGTCATGATTAACAATAGGCATCAAACTTGGCCTCATGCTGGACTTCAAGATTCTTTTCTAAATTATGAAATTTTAGTTGAAGGAGGAGTTACTAGAATACTTGCTTTATTTAAAGATAAAGACGTAGAAGAGATAGGCTCTATTAGAAGTAGTAGACCATATTTTCTAGATTATGCACTTGAGAGTGACGCAGTTTATGTACACTGGGGAGGAAGCGACCAAGCGTATAGTGATATTTCTAGTTTAGGTATAGACCATTTAGATGGAATGGCTTATGAAAATAGTTATTTCTTTAGAGATACATCATATAATGCTGATATGAGTGAGCATACTGGTTTTAGTAAATCAAGTTTAATAAATGAGGGTATTAAAGATTTAGGGTTTAGAAATAAAACTAATAGTACTCCAGTATTTAATTATAGTATAGAAAGTATTGATTTAAGTACTAGAGAAGATAGTTTAAGAGCAGATGAAGTTAATTTATGGTATTCTTGGTATACTGAAACAGATTATACATATAATGAAGAAGAAAAAGTATATTAGAGAAGTATTTCAGATGAAGCACATGTAGATAGAAATACAGGAAGTCAATATTACACTAAAAATATTATAGTTTATCAAATTCCTTGTTATGAAATAGACGACTATGGAAGAATGGCTATAGATAATGTTGGTAGTGGAGAGGGTTACTATATAAGTAATGGTTATGCAGTTCCTATTACTTGGGAAAAATCTAGTAGAAGTAGTAAGACAGTTTATAAGTATCAAAGTGACGGGGAAGAAATTAAGTTAAATGATGGTAATACTTGGGTACATATTTTACCTACAAGTGGAAGTGTAGATATTATTAGTAATGTTGTAGAAGAAGATAGTAATATAGAAGAAGAAATTGAATAAAATATATTATAATATTGAAAAAAGTTTAAATGTTTGTTAAAATGTAATTATACTAAGGAGGATTAAAAATGGAAAGTGTGATGAATTTTTTATCAAAATATTATATTTGGTTTTTTGTAGCAGCTGGTGTTTTGTTACTAGCGCTTATAGGATTTATAATTGAATCTAAGAAAAAGAATAAGAATGAATTTAAAGCTGAGGAGATAGATGAGGCAAATTTATATAAAGATTTACCTAATAATACTAATCCAACTACACCTAGTGTTGAGCCTCAAGCAAGTAATAATTTAGAAGAGACTATGGAAATAAATGATATTCCTACTAATGATAGTGTAGAAGCAGCGCCTGTTACACCAGAAGTTAATAATTATTATGGTGAAGCAGTAATGCCTAAAGTAGAAGAGATGCCTGAAGTGTCAGTTATGCCTGATTTAAGTAGTACTCCTCAAGTTACACCAAATACAGTTAATATAGAGCCAACTACAGTAACTGAAGAAGCACCAAGACATGTAGAAGATATATTTAGTTCTAATGCACCAGAGTCAATATATGAACAAGTAACACCTAACACACCAAGTGAAACACCAGTTCAAAATTTAAATTCTACAGAAACAAGTTATATAGATTTAAATCAACCACAAAGTACTAATGTAACACCAAATTATAATACTACAGAGCAAACTTCTAGTGGGCAACAAAGTACTAATTATTTTGATAACAATGGTTTAAATTAATACGTAAATAAATTGTTAAAAGTATTAAAAGATATAGTCAATATATCTTTTTTATATTATAATATTTGTAGCAATATTGTGGTTTATTCTTTATTATATTTTAAAATATATAAAGAAGAATGTAAAACTTACATTAATATTTAAAGGGATAATAATAATAGTTATTTTGAAATTTGTTAGTGAATGGTTAAATTTAAATACAGTAGGAGTATTCTTAGAGTATATTATTGACTGGGCACCTCTTGCTTTAATTATATTATTTCAACCTGAAATTAGACAAGTTTTAGAGAATTTAGGAAGAAGTCAACTACTTGGAAGACATAAAGTTCTTACTGTAGATGAAAGAGAAAAAGTTGTTTATGAAATAATGCAAGCAGTTGAATATATGAAGAGAAATAGAATTGGAGCTTTAATAGTAATTGAAAGAGATTATGCACTTAGTCAATATATAGAGAATGCAAATAAGTTATATGCTGATTTATCAAGTGAGTTACTTATTAGTATATTCTTTCCAAATAATCCTCTTCATGACGGGGCTGTTATAATACAGGGTGATAGAATTACATGTGCAGGAAGTGTTCTTCCAACAAGTATGAATACTTCATTAAGTAAGAGACTTGGTACAAGACACAGAGCGGCTTTAGGTATAGTAGAGACAAGTGATGCGATTAGTATTTGTGTAAGTGAAGAAACAGGAAGGGTAAGTATCGCACTTGATGGAGAGTTAAATTATAATTTAACTTTAGATGACGCTAGAATGATATTAATTGAAGCTTTACAACCTAAGAAAGAAACTTTCTTTGAAGCTGATAATCTAGAGAACGAAGAAGAGACAAGTGAGGAGGTAAGCGATGAAGAAAGAAAAGAAAACTAATATATTTAAAAGAATTTCTAAAGCTATAGTTAGTGGTGTCGATAAGGTAATTATTACACCTATAAGTAGATTTGCTTACTTTATAAGAGATAAGTTTTCACTTAGAAGTGGACTAATAGATAGACTTTTAAATAAACCTAATGTTCTTTTATACATATCGTTATTCTTGGCATTTGTTTGTTTCTATGCTGTAGATAGTAAAATAATTAGTTTTTCAAATACTAATGCAGTAGTTTTAAGTAATCAAAAGGTAAATGTAGAATATAATGAAGAAGCATATGTGGTAGAAGGGTTACCTACAGGAGCTGATATTATACTAATGGGTAGAAAGGGAGACTTATTCTTAGCTCAACAACTAGGTGAAGGGCATGAAATAACTTTAGATTTAACTGATTATGGAGTAGGTACACATAAAGTAGATTTACAATATTCAAGCCCAATTAATACACTTAGTTATAAATTAGACCCAGGTAGTGTCACTGTTGTAATTTATCCTAAGGTAAGTGAAGTTAGAAGTTTATCAAAAGATATAATTAATGCAGATAGACTTGATGAGACTTTAGTAGTTACAGACGTTGTATTAGATAGAGATGAAGTAATTGTTAAGAGTTATCAAGAAAAGTTAGATACAGTTGCTTCTGTTAAAGCGATAGTTGATGTTAATGCATTAAATGCTAATGAAGCAGGAACTTATACTGTTGATAATGTTAAGTTAGTAGCATACGATGTTGATGGTAAAGAAATTAAAGATGTTGAGATTGTACCAGGTAACGTTACAGCTACAGTTACTATAACAAGTCCAAGTAAAACTGTTCCACTTACAGTAGTACCTGTAGGAGACGTTAGAAGTGGTTCTGCTATAGCTAAAATAGAAAGTAGTGTATCTAATGTAACTATATATGCAGACGAAGAAATTCTTGCAAATATAGAAGATATTAAAGTAGAAATAGATGTTACTAATTTAAGTGAAGATAAGGTATATCAAGTAGTTATTAATAAACCAACGGGAGCTAGAAGCATAAATTATACTTCAGCTAAGATAACGGTAACTATGGAAAGTGAGACAAGTAAAGACTTTAGTGGAGTTCCAATAGAAATAAGAGGACTTAATAGTAGTTTCGTAGCGCAGGGAGTTGACGCAGAGAATGCTTTAGTTACTGTAACTGTTAAAGGTGTTGAAAGTTTATTAAAAGAATTAGAAACAGCTAATATAACAGCATATATAGATTTAAGTAGTATAACAGAAGCAGGAACTTATACTGTACCTGTTTATGTAGAAGGAACAGACTTAAGACTTACTTATACAAGTAAGACAAAGAATGTTCAGATAATAGTGTCTCCTTCTAGTTAATATAAAGAAAGCACATACTTAGTTATGTGTTTTTGCTTTAAATATAGTACATAATTATCTATAAAATGTATATACTATATATATAATATAAAGAAATATGTTGATATTTTATTATATTTATGATATTATATAAAAAGAAAAAGAGGTGAGATATATGGCTAACAGTATGAGTACAATTAATGTAAATGTTCCAGCAAAGGTAAAGGAAGAAGCAAATAATTTATTTAATAATCTAGGTCTTAATATGTCTACAGCAATAAATTTATTTTTAAAAAAATCTTTAGCAGAACGAGGTATACCTTTTGAAGTAAAAGAAGAAAGTCCAAAACCAAGTAAGGCATTATTGAAAGCTTTAAAAGAGGGTGAAAAAATAGAAAAAGAAATAGCGTCTGGTAAAAGGATACCTTTTAATAGCCCTAATGAATTATTTGCAAGTTTAGATGAGGATTAGATATGAAATTAGATTTTAATTTTAAAGATTCTAAATATAAAGTTGATTCTACTAATAATTTTAATAAAAATTATAAAATACTAAAAAAACAAGGCAAAGATTTATCAAAATTAAAAAATGTTGTTAATAAAATAGCTAACGGCATAGAGTTAGAACCAAAATATAAGAATCATAAATTAACTGATAATAATATTTATAAAGACTGTTATGAGTGTCATATTGAACCAGATTGGTTATTGATATAAAAACACAAATAATAATATAGTTCTTTTACTATTTGCTACAGGAAGTCATAGTGAATTATTTTCTTAGAATTAAAAAAGCTCTTAAGGGTAAACCTTTAAGAACTTTATTTTTTAGAAGTATGTTCAAATGGAGTTAATAGTAATCCTACATTTATAATTCCTGCGAGACCTACAAATGTGTATACAACTCTAGTAAATAAAGTGTCTACTCCAAATAATGCTTCTACTAGATTAAAACTAAATAGTCCTACTAATCCCCAGTTAAGAGCGCCTATTATAGTTAATGCTAAGGCTATTTTTTGTATTGTTTGCATTATATACCTCCTTATGTTAATTAGTGTAATCAAAAAAATTTAATTTATTCATATAAATATAAATATAGAGTATAATTAACTAGAAGAAGGGGGATTAAAAACGTGAAAAAGTTTTTATTGTTAGTTATATTATCCATATTCTTAATAGCGGGATGTGGTAAAAAAGAGGAAACTATAGTTAAAGATTTTGAAAGTACTATTAAAGGTATTAAAAGTTATAATTTAGTAGGAGATATGGTAATAGCAAGTAATGAAGATAAATATTCATATAATGTAGATGTTACATATTTAGATGGAGGATATTATAAAGTAAGTTTAGTTAATAAAGAAAATAATCATGAACAAATAATACTAAAAAATAGTGATGGAGTTTATGTTATTACACCTAGTTTAAATAAAAGTTTTAAATTCCAAAGTGAATGGCCTACAAATAGTAGTCAAAGTTATATATTAGAGACACTTCTTAATGACGTTATGAATGATAGTGAAAGAGGTATAGAAAAGAATAAAGATGAATATGTAATTACAAGTAAAGTAAATTATCCAAATAATAAAGAGTTAGTAAGCCAAGATATTACTTTAGATAGCAATTATTTACCTAAAAGTATTGTAGTTAAAAATTCTAGTGGTATAGAACAAATTACTATGAATATCACTAAGATAGATACTAAAACCAAGTATGATAAAGAATATTTCCTTTTAAGTAATTGTATTAAAGAAGGTGAAGTTACTACCACTACTGGGAGTTTAGAAGACATAGTGTATCCAATGTATTTACCTAGTGGGACAACTTATAGTGGAGAAGAAGTTATAACTAATGAGGATAGTGAAAGAGTTATTTTAACTTATACTGGAGTAAAACCATTTATTTTAATAGAAGAAGCAAGTGTGGCAAGTGAAAATCATGAAACTACAGCAGTAAGTGGAGAAGTAGTACAGTATGGGAATATTTTGGGAGTTTTAACTGAAACAAGTCTCAACTGGGCTAATAATGGAAAAGAATACTATATTATAGGTGATGATTTAAGTAAAGAAGAACTTTTACAAATAGCAAGTAGTACAGCTACTGTAGCCATTAGTAAATAAGGCTGTAATGATTTAATTTCATTCAGCTTTTTTTATGAAAAATTAAATATTAAAGAAAAATAAAAAACCAGATGTGGCGGATAGGTTCCAATTACCTATGCGACACTCTAGCAAAAAATGCTAGTGATATTCCTAAGAATACCAGTCCGGTTTCTAAATATATATTACCATATTTGTATTTTTATGTCTATATTTAAATTATTTTAAATTGACAAGTAATACTTTATATGGTACAATTATATTAGTTTTAAGGGGGAACAATGAAAAACTTAAAAACAAAACTAATTGCTTTAGTGAGTGCGGTTACAGTATTACTTACTGGTTGTAGTGTATATAATCAAACTAATAAAGATGCTTTTCCTTCTATAAGTGAAATTGTGGAAGAGTATGATATGAATTATTTAAACTTTTTTGAAGTTAAAAATGTAGAAACAGATGAAAATTTATATTATTTTATGAGTGTAGAAACTGTAAAAGATTTAACAAAAATTTCAGAAGAAGAAAGTCATGATTATGTAAAAAATGTGTTTAAAAATTATGCTCCAAATGAAGCACTAATAAATGGAAATATAAAAAACTATGTTATTACTTCTAGGTCAATTTTTAATCATGATACAAGTAGTACATATAAGTTATCAGCGCTTACTTATAATAATATACAATATATACATGAAGAGGTATATATAAATGACGCAGATAATAATATAAGTTTTTCTTCAATAATTACTGTTACATGTAAAGATGGAATTGATATAATTAATGAAGAGCATTTTGAAGAAGAAAAAGATGGAAAGAAAATTACAAATAAAGAAGTAGATAAAGACATGAGAATATATAAGTTACATTTAAATAGAGAAAATAAAACAATAACTTATGAAGAATTACTGGAGTTATATAAATTATATAGTAACGAAAGTAGTAAATTAAATTTGAAATAGTGAGTAATACTTGCTATTTTTTCTTGACAAAATATTATATTTAGAAGTATTCTTAATATGGGATAGTTATGAAATATATAGATGATTTTTTAGATAATTTAAAGATAGTTAAAAATTATTCAGATTTAACAATAATAAGTTATAAAAAAGATTTATTAGAGTTTTTAAGTTATTTAAAAGAATCTGATATAATAAAAGTAACTAAAAATGATATTAAATCTTATCTTTCATATTTATTTAATAATTCTTCTAAATCTTCTACTATAAGTAGGAAGATAAGTACTTTAAAAAGTTTTTATAAATATTTAAAAGAAGAAAAATTAATAGAAGTTAATCCTGCTTCTTCTATTAAATATCCTAAAAAAGAAAAAAATTTACCAAAGTTTATTCAATATAATGAACTTGAAGAAATAATAGAGAAAAGTAAATCCGGTGAGTATGGGCTTAGAAACAACTTAATAATTGAACTTATGTATTCAACTGGAGTAAGAGTAAGTGAGCTTGTGAATATTAAATTAAGTGATATAGACTATGAAAACAAACAAATAAAAATATTAGGAAAAGGTTCATATGAAAGGTATGTTTTTTATGGAGATTATACAGAGGAGTTATTAAAAGACTATATTAATTCATTAAGGCGTAAACTACTTGACGGAAAAACAAATGAATACTTGTTGTTAAACAAAAATGGTGATAAGATAACAGTAAGGGGTATTAGTAAAATTATAGATAATATAATATATAGTACTTCTGTAAAATTAAAGGTAAGTCCTCACACATTAAGGCATACTTTTGCAACACATTTATTAGATAATGGGTGTGATCTAAGAAGTGTACAAGAATTACTTGGTCACAAAAATATAAATTCAACTGAGGTGTATACTCATGTTACAAGTGAAAGATTAAAAGAAGTATACTTTAAAACGCATCCAAGAGGGAGGTTATGATTATGAGTAAGTTATATTTTAGGTATGGAGCGATGAATTGTGGGAAAAGTACAGTACTTTTGCAAGTGGCAAATAACTATGAAGAAAGGGGAATGCTAGTTAAAATTATTAAACCTGTTATTGATACTAAAGGAGGAGATAAAATAAGTAGCAGGGTAGGTATTAGTAGAAGTGTTGATTACTTAGTAGAAAGAGAAGAAGAAAATACTAAGAGTGTAATGAGTGAAGAAAATTATAGTGAAAGTGATGAGAGACTTATAGAGTTCTTAGCAAAAAGCGCTAAAGAAAATGTTAGATGCATATTGGTAGATGAAGCACAATTTCTAAGTGCTAAACAAGTGGAAATTTTGTTTATATTTACCAAGAAGTATAATATTCCTGTCATATGTTATGGACTTAAAACTGACTTTCAATCTAATTTATTTCCTGGTAGTAAAAGACTTGTTGAGTTATCAGATGAACTTGAAGAAGTATATACAATATGTAGATGTGGTAAAAAAGCAAGATTTAGTGGAAGAAAAAACAAAAATGGTGAATTTATAACTGTTGGTAGTCAAGTTGTAATTGATGATGGAGAAGATACTTATGAAAGCCTATGTGGTGAGTGTTATCTAAAAAAAGTTATGAAAATAAAATTATAAGAGGAGATGAAAATTATGGAAAAATATGTTTACATGTTTAGTGAAGGAAACAAAGATATGAGAGAACTTCTTGGTGGAAAAGGCGCTAACTTAGCAGAAATGACTAATATTGGTTTACCAGTTCCACGTGGATTTACTGTCACAACTGAAGCCTGTACTAAATATTATGAAGATGGAGAAAAATTAAGTAGTGAAGTAGAAAATGAAATATTTACTAAACTAGAAGAACTAGAAAAAGTTACTGGTAAAAAAATGGGAAGTGAGGAAAATCCACTTTTAGTAAGTGTAAGAAGTGGTGCTCGTGCTAGTATGCCAGGTATGATGGATACTGTACTAAATTTAGGACTTAATGATAAAG
>CANRHY010000028.1 GCA_947630515.1 uncultured Bacilli bacterium | reverse complement strand
AAGAGTATGTCGAAGCAAGGTTTTGTAAACTAAGTTAGACAAATGACCTATAAGTGGTCGGACAAGTTCATAGTAGCAAAGAAGGAAGTAATGACTCTGGAGCGAAGGGACTTGCATATAATCGTTTCTTTAGGGACACATGAAATCACTAGAGGAGGAGGTAAACATGGAAACAAAACGAAAAGATATAAAATACCAATTAGAACATGGGTATAAACTTCAAACATTAATACATTATGTGAACAAAGAAACGCTTATGAAACAACATGAGAAACAACAAAACGGAAAAGCAAGTGGAATAGATGGGGTGACAAAAGAAAAGTATGAAGAAAATCTTGAAGAAAATGTATCAAGTCTAATAGAAAGAATGAAGAAATTTTCTTATAGACCAAAGCCTGTAAGGAAGACTTACATACCAAAAGCAAATGGTAAACTAAGAGGACTTGGTATACCTTGCTATGAAGATAAGTTAGTACAAGGAGCAATGGCAGACGTGTTAAACGAAATATATGAAAATATATTTTGTGACTTCTCATATGGATTTAGACCTAAAAGAAGTTGTCATAAGGCAATAAGTCAAATAAACTGGTTACTTATGACAAAGAAAGTAAATTACATATTAGAAGCAGACATAAAAGGTTTCTTCGATAACATAAATCATGATATACTAATAATGTTTCTAGAACATGAAATCGAAGATAAGAATTTTCTAAGATACATAAAGAGATTTCTAAAGTCAGGAGTACTAGAAGATTATAAATACTATGAAAGTGATAAAGGAACTCCACAAGGTGGTTTAATATCGCCAATACTTGCAAATGTATATTTACATTATGTATTAGACAACTGGTTTAGGACAATAAAGAAAGAACTAAAAGGAGAAGCATATCTAATAAGGTATGCAGATGACTTTATAGTAATGTTTCAATATGAAGAAACAGCAAAGAAATTTTACAAAATGCTAATAGAAAGAATGAGAAAATTCAAACTAGAATTAGCAGAGGACAAAACAAGAATATTACCATTTGGAAGATTTAAGGGAACAAGTGAAAGTTTCGATTTTCTAGGTTTCACATTTACAAATGGTAAAACAATAACTGGAAAATATAGACCAAATATTAAAACCAATAAGAAGAAACTGAAGCAAAAGTTTGAAGTAATCAAGAAATGGCTACATGACAGAATGCATGAGCCAATAGTAATGGTAGGAAGGACATTGAGAAAGAAAATAATAGGGCATTATGCCTATTATGGAGTGAGTGGAAACTTTTCCAGTCTACTCAAGTTTTATAAGTATATAAAATATACGTGGTATTATACGTTAAGAAAAAGAGGACAAAAGAATAAGATAAAGTTTCCCGATTTCTTACGTATATGGAACTACTTAGAAATACCAAGACCGAGAATATATGCAAATGTATGGTAATAAAGGTTATATGAAGAGCCGTATGCGGGAAATCTGCACGTACGGTTCCGTGAGGGGCGTTGGACAAACTTCTCACAGAAATAAATTAATGATAGAAAGAGAGGTATGTCGAGGCGTCTACTCGACAGAATTATTATGAGTGATACAATCGCAGCAATCGCGACTTCTGTAGGTAGAAGCGCAATAAATATAATAAGAGTAAGTGGAAGTGAGGCTATAAAAATAGTTGACAATCTCTTTAAAGGGGTTGACTTAACTAAAGCAAAAACACACACTATTCACTATGGTTTTATTATGGACAAAAATGAAAAAATAGATGAGGTCTTAGTATCAGTATTTCTTTCTCCAAAATCATACACAGGCGAAGACATAGTAGAAATAAATAGCCATGGTGGTGTAGCTTCTACAAATAAAATACTAGAACTACTTCTAAATAATGGTTGTCGCTTAGCAGAACCTGGTGAATTTCTAAAAAGAGCATTTCTAAATGGAAAAAAAGACTTACTTGAAGCTGAATCAATTGGAGACTTAATCAATGCTGAAACAGAAATGGAAAGAAAAATGAGTATGAAAGGTGTTACCAAGGAATTATCACAAATGATAACTTCTCTACGTGAAAAACTATTAAATATTATTGCTAACATTGAAGTAAACATAGACTATCCTGAATATGACGATGTAATAATATATACAAAAGAATTACTTACAAAAAACATAAAAGAAATAAAAGAAGAACTAACAAAAATACTAAAAGAAAGTGAAACAGGAAAAATAATACGTGATGGAATAACTGTAGGAATACTAGGAAAACCTAATGTAGGAAAAAGCAGTTTACTAAATGCTTTAATAAAAGAAGATAAAGCAATAGTAACAGACATAGAAGGAACTACAAGAGACATAGTAGAAGGAAAATTCTTACTTAATGGAATTACACTAAACCTAATAGACACAGCAGGTCTTAGAGAAACAGATAACATAGTCGAGCAAATTGGTGTAGAAAAAAGTAAAAAAATACTAGAAGAAGTAGATTTAATACTAGCATTATTTGATATATCTAAACCACTTACAGAAGAAGATAAAGAATTATTAGAAAAAACAAAAAACAAAAAAACAATAATAATACTAAACAAATCAGACTTAACTGAACAAATAAATAATGAAGAATTTAAAAATAAAGAAATAATAAAAGTATCAGTAAAAGAAAATAAAAATATAGATAAAATATTAGATAAAATTAGTGAAATGTTTAATTTAAAAGAATTAGAAACACAAGACTATACATATCTATCTAATAGTAGACAAATATCTATAATAAAAAATTGTGTAAAAATAATTAATGATATAGAAGTAGCTAATAATAATGATACAGAAATAGATTTAATACAAATAGATTTACAAAACTTATGGAATTTACTAGGAGAATTAATTGGAGATACTTATAAAGATGGACTATTAGATGAGATATTTAGTAAATTCTGTTTAGGAAAATAAAGAGGTGGTAACAATGTACGAAGTAATAGTAATAGGTGGAGGTCACGCAGGGTGTGAAGCTTCTTTAGCATGTGCCCGTATAGGACACAAAACATTACTTATAACTGGAAACTTTAACAATATCGCAGATATGCCTTGTAACCCATCTATTGGTGGAAGTGCTAAAGGAATAGTTGTAAGAGAAATAGATGCACTAGGTGGAGAAATGGGATATAATGCAGACATATCTCACTTACAAATAAAAATGCTTAATAGTAAAAAAGGCCCAGGTGTAAGAAGCTTAAGATGCCAAGCAGACAAAACAACATATCCACAAAATATGCTAAACACACTAAAAAACACAAAAAATTTAGACTTAAAAGAAGCCTTAGTAAAAGAAATAATAACAGAAAATAATGAAATAAAAGGTATAATAACAGAAGAAAATGAAAAAATACTAGCAAAAAAAGTAATAATAACAACAGGAACATACTTAAATGCAGACATATTAAGAGGTCACTCTAAACACAAAGGTGGTCCTCATGGAGAAAAACCATCTCTATATCTAAGTGAAAGCTTACAAAAAAACGGACTTAGAATAAGAAGACTAAAAACAGGTACACCTCCAAGAGTATTAAAAAGCACTATTGACTATAATGAGTGTAGCGAAGAAAAAGGAGATGACACACTATTAAGCTTTAGTAATTTCTATGATCCTATCTATAAAATAGAAGATCAACTTCCATGTTACCTAACTTACACAAATGCAAAAACACATAAACTAATACTAGATAACCTAGATAAATGTGCTCTTTATAGTGGTTTAATAGTAGGAATTGGCCCAAGATACTGTCCATCTATAGAAGATAAAATTGTAAAATTTAAAGATAAAGAAAGACACCAAATTTTCTTAGAGCCTGAAAGACTTAACGGAGAAGAAATGTATGTAGGAGGTTTTTCTACAACCATGCCAGAAGAATTACAAGAAGAACTAATTCACTCAATGGACGGATTACATAATGCAAAAATAACAAAATATGGATATGCAATAGAATATGATGCAATAGATTCAACAGAATTAAAAATGTCACTTGAAACAAAAAAAATAGAAGGTTTATATACTGCAGGACAAATAAATGGAACAAGTGGTTATGAAGAAGCTGCTGCCCAAGGCTTAATCGCAGGAATAAATGCTTCTCTTAGTTTAGAAGGAAAAGAGCCATTAATTCTAAAAAGAAACGAAGCATATATTGGTGTATTAGTAGACGACCTAATAAATAAAGGAATAACCGAGCCATATAGATTACTTACTTCTCGTGCAGAATTTAGATTACTGTTAAGACATGATAATGCAGACATAAGACTAACTGAAATAGGAAGAAAAGTTGGGCTAATTAATGATGAAAAATATAATATATTTAAACAAAAACAACAAAGAGTAAAAGAATTAGAAGAACACTTAAAAGAAGTAAAAATACCTCTAACAGAAGAAAACAATAAATATCTTGAAAGTATAAATTCTTCTAAACTACTAGGAAAAACAGTAGCTTATGAATTACTAAAAAGACCTGAAATAACTATGAAAGATATAGAACATTTACTAAACGAAACATTTGATAAACATGCTAGTGAACAAGTAGAAATAAACATAAAATATAAAGGATACATAGATAAAACAAATAAAGAAGTAGAAAAAATGCTAAACTTAGAAAAAAAACAAATACCAAAAGATATAAATTATGATAATGTAAGAAACCTAGCAACAGAAGCAAGACAAAAATTAAGTTTAGTAAGACCTTTAACAATTGGACAAGCAACAAGAATAAGTGGAGTAAATCCAAGTGATATAACAATGCTTCTAGTTTACCTAAAAAAGGAGTATCCTAATGAATAAAGAAGAATTTATAGATTACCTAAACAGAATAAACATAACAGTAACAGAAGAAGGATTAAATAAATTTGAAACATATAAAAACTTATTACAAGAATATAATCAAAAATTTAACCTAACAAGCATAACAGAAGACAAAAGCATATATCTAAAACACTTCTACGATTCACTTTATTTATTAACTCTAAAAGAAACACAAGAAGCTAGTACTATATTAGATATAGGTACAGGTGCAGGCTTTCCAGGAATACCACTAAGCATAATGTTACCAAATACACAAATAACTTTAGTTGAATCAAATACAAAAAAATGTGGTTTTCTAAACATAGTAAAAGAAAAACTAAATTTAAAAAACATTGAAATAATAAACAAGAGAGCAGAAGATTACACAAAAGAAAAAAGAGAATACTTTGATATAGTAACATCACGTGCAGTAGCTAACTTAAAAATATTACTAGAGCTAGAAATACCATCACTAAAAACAAATGGCTACTTTCTCCCATTAAAATCTAATATAGAAGAAGAGATAAAAGATTCACAAAACATAATAAAAAATCTATCAGTAGATATAGAAAAAATAATAAAATATACCCTAACAATAGAAAACTCAAACAGAACTATACTAAAAATAAAAAAATTACAAAAAACAAACCCAAAATATCCAAGAGAATATTCTAAAATACTAAAAGATAAGTAAGTCTACCCTACTTATCTTTTATTGTTATATATTTTTTGTGCACCACTAATGTCTGCACCACTTTTTTGAAACTCGTCTTACATACCGATTTTTAGGCAAATTTGCACACCACTTTTTTGCGCATCACTTTTTTTGTGGACCACTTCTTGTGGACCACAACTTTCAAAAATAATTAGTATTTAAGTATCCATTTGTTTAAAATACTATAAAAATATAGTTTAGCATAAAAAAATAAAGTAACCAATAATTTCTAATTTCACGTATCATTATAGAAATATTAAACGTTAAATACTCCCACTATTAAATTATTTCTAAGAGATTTTTGGATAAGGTTTTTTTTATTCGTCATGTTAACTAAATAATCAATAGAAGTATTATAAAAATCTGCAAGTATACAAATATAATTTGTAGGTATAAGTCTCTTGCCAGTTTCATACAAACTATATTGTTGTTGAGAAATATTAAGTATTTTTGCAATATCTTTTTGTGATAAATTTTTCTTTACTCGCATTTCTTTTAAACGCTTGATAAACATACTCTCACCCCCTTCCATCTTTTTACTTATTATTTTTCTTAGGACATTCTTTCATAATATCAGTTAATCCAATTATATAATCAGCACTAATATTTAAAAATTTACAAATTTTATCTAAGTAAGTTATTGGCATAACATTAATACCTTTTTCATATCTAGCATATTGTTGTTGCTTAATTCCTAAAGCCTGTGCAAGTTTAGCTTGTGTAACATTTCTAGCTTCTCTTGCCAATTCTAATCTATCTGTATAGTACATATAAATTCACCAGTTATATTTATACCATTTTTAACAATAGATGTGTTGATTTATGAACACATGTGTTGTAAAGAAAATGTTATAAAAACAAAAAATTATTTATATATTTTTATTTGATTTTTTCTTGAATAATAATTTCAATATCAAACATATTAGCAATTTTAATTAAATCATCGAAATAAAATCTTGTTACCCCTTGTTCATTGGATTTAACCCAATTAGTAGACTTTTTTAATTTAGCTGCAAATTCTTTTTGTGTTAAATCTGTACTTTGCCTAATAAATTTTAATACATCCTTTGGTTTATAATCGTTTGCTTTAAATTTCATTTGATTACCTCTATCTTTTTTTCTTTCTATTTTAACATTTAATTTTAAAAAACATGGATTAAGACCATTGACAATGGTCTTAATATTTGATATTCTATAACTAGGACTATTATCAATGGTCTAAAAGAGGTTATGAAATGAATAAGAAGTATATAATAATAAGTATAGTAAGTGTGTTAGTAATATTAATAGGAGTAACACTAGCATACTATAGTGCAGTAATAACAGGAGATAAAAAGAAAATAGTAATTAATACTAAAGAGTTATCAATAGTATTTCATAATGGAGAAGAAATAAATGAACTAGAAATAGAAGCACCATGGACTACAAGTAAAGAATTTAGTGTAGAAAGTAAAAGTCCAGATATATTTTATTATAATATAGTACTTCAAGATTTAATAAATGGATTTACTTCAAATACACTTGAATATAAAATAACGTGTACTAATGGAGAAGGATATTCAATGAATGACTTTGAACCAGTACCTGCTTCACCAAAAAAGAGCGACCAAGTATTAATAGAAGGAATAGAGTTACAACCAAAAGCAACACATACATATAAAATAGAATTTAGATATTTAAATAGCGAAGATATAGACCAAAGTGATGATATGGGAGAGACATTAAGTGGAAGTTTATATATAACAAAAGGTGAGAAAAAAGAAATCTTAGCAGAGCAACTATATAAAAAGATGAAAGAACAATATCCTGCTACTATAGATATTGAGAGGCAACATTTTGACCAAGTGGTAGGAGAAAATGACGATAATCCAAATGATACTTACGATGTAAGTGGTGCATATAAAGAAACCGGAAGTTTTACGGAAGATGGAAAAGATGTATATTATTATAGTGGGAATGTAACAAATAACTGGGTATCATTTGCCGGTTTTTACTGGAGAATAATAAGGACTAATGAAGATGGGAGTATAAGACTATTATATGGAGGACCAGAAAGTGATAAGGGAAATAGCAAAAATCAATATATAGGATTAAGACCATACAATGAAATATCTAATAATCCAATGTATGTAGGATATAAATATGGAGATTCAGGGAATCTAAGTAATAATAGAACAAATGATACTAATTCTTCAATATTAGGACCAGATGACGATACAAATGATAGTGGAAATACAGCAACATTAAATGGTTGGTATAATGTAAATTTAAAGGAAAATGACGGTCAAACAAAATATGACTGGGATAAGTATATAAGTAGAACAGCAATATATTGTAATGATAGGGCACACATAGGAAGTTACTCAGATAATAGTACAATGTATTATGCTCCGACACAAAGGTTAAGTACATGGGCTAGTTTAGATGGTGGAATTAGCCAGGAAAGTGATATACATCCAAGTTATAAATGTGGAGTGGATTATAAGGGGGATATTATAACAACAGCAAGTGATTCAGATAAATTTAGTGGAGTAAATGGCAAAGCATTATTAGTAAATCCAATAGGATTAATGACAGTAGATGAGATAGTATACGCAGGAGGAAAAATTTATACAAATAGTTCAAAAGCATATTACCACTTAACTGCTGATGAGACCCAAAGTGCAACCAATATTTTTAATTCGTGGACTATGAGTCCAGTAAATTTTACCAGCACCAACTCGCAAATGTTCACTGTGTGGGGCGGAAGTAGTTCTTCAGGGAGATTAGACAATTCATATGTTTCTAGTACTGTCGTATTTCGTCCAGTAATATCCCTAAAATCTTGTGTTCAATTATCAGACGCAAGTGGTGAAGTTACTGCAAGTAAAAACGACCCATTCGAAGTACTTCCAATAAGTGATACATGTGCTTCTAAAAATAATTAAATTAGTAACACATTTTAATAACTTTTCATATATTATACTAGAGTAAGATAAAAATTACTCTAGTATAATTTTAAAAAAATAATTTTAGTAGAATAATAAGAGGGAATACATATGAAAAAAATATACATAGGATTATTAGTCGTTTTATTATCTTTACTACTATTATTAAAAATGTGCTACGCAGCATTAGTAACAACATTTACAATTGATTCAAACGTAACTATAACTGGTATATGGGACTTACAAGTAACAGATGTAAAAATAGTAGCAATAAGTGATGGCTTAGAAAAAGAAGAAGCAATAATTAAAGATAACAATATAACATTTAACCCAACACTTAAAGAGCCAGGAGACTATGTAACATATGAAATAACAATTAAAAATAACGGTAACATAGACGCTAAACTTACAAACATTAACTTAAATAAAGATAATGAAAACGGTTTAATACTTTTAGAAACAAATCCACAGGAAATACTAAAGGCTAATGAAACAACAACATTTACAATATCAATATTCTACGACCAAGACGCAACCACTTTACCAGAACAAAAAACTATAAAATTAAATGGAATCGTAGAATATACCCAAAATAATAAAAAAATTTAGTCTTCCAAATAAATAAAATAAACTACCACTAATTGGCAGTTTATTTTTTAATATTTTTATAAAACTATATATAGGTGGAATTATGAAAAAGATTTTTATATGTTTAGTAACTATAGTATTAACTTTATTTATATTTAACAAGAATATAAATAGTTTAACAAATCTAAATTTACAAAAACAAGGAACATATAAAATATATTTTGATAATCTAACAAGCAAAAAGATAAATGAAGTATTTGATGGAATATATGCTGTAATAATAAAAGTAGAAGTAAAAACCAGTGTATTTACTAAAACATATAACTTAAATCTAACAGTAAATGATAACTTAGAAAAAAACATAAAAGCTAAAGTATTAGAAGACTTAATCAAAAATGGTTACTATGAACTAGCTAGTTATTATAACATTAAAGATTTTAGAATACTAAGCGTAGATTTAAGATGTCCAGTAGGAACACTAGAAATCATAAAAGAAAGAAGCAGAAATGTCTAACTTAAAAAGATATAATATATTTATATTAATAACAAGTTTTGCAAAACTTCTAGTAGAATTATTTATTCCATTAATGCTTTATAATAAAGGATTCAAAATAAAAGAAATCATATTATTTTTAATAACAAAGCACTTATTTTGCACTATACTTATCCCCCTCTGC
>CANRHY010000027.1 GCA_947630515.1 uncultured Bacilli bacterium | reverse complement strand
GAAAAAAATTAGAAATAATAACAGCTTTATCACATCACCCAAAACTTCTAATATTAGATGAGCCTACTTCAGGTTTAGACCCAGTAGCACGTGCTGAAATTATAGAAATATTTCAAAGTATATTAGAAAAAGATAACTGTTCAATATTACTTTCTAGCCACATCACTACAGACCTTGAACATATTGCTGACTATATTACTTTTATTAACAACGGAAAAATAATTTTATCCAAAACAACAAACGAATTACTAGATAAATATGGTATTGCAAAATGTACAGAAAAAGAATTTCAAAATATTGATAAAAAAGATTATATTAAATTTAAGAAAACAAAATATGAATATGAAGTATTAATTCCAAATAAAAAAGAATTTAAATCAAAATACAAAATTAATATAATTGATAAAATAACTTTAGATGATTTGATGGTTCTAATGATAAAGGGGGAAGAATAATGATAGGATTTATAAAAAAAGATTTAGTAGTGGTTAAAAGCAATTTTAAATTACTAGGAATATTAATGGTTGTATATACCTTTATGGCACTACTTGGAAAAATGGATTTATCATTTATAATGCCATTTGTAAGTGTAATGTTAATGATTTCAACATTTAGTTATGATACATATAATAAATGGGATGCTTATTCTGTAACTTTACCAGATGGAAGAAAAAATAGTGTAAAATCAAAATATATAACAACTATAATTTTAATACTAACTGTCTCAATTATTACAATCATATTATCCTTTATAATATCTTACATTAATACTAAAACAATTAATTATGAACAAATACTATCATCTTCAGTAGGCACAATATTTGGAACTTTATTAGTATTAACTATTATGTATCCAATAATTTATAAATTTGGTATAGAAAAAGGAAGAATAGCTATATTCTTAATTGTATTTGGAATAATTATAATAGGTGGTTTTCTTATAAAATATATAAATCTATCATTTCTTACAAGCACATTATCATTTTTAAAAAACTATTTAATATTAATAATAATACTGATAACAATTATTATGGTTTATGCTTCTTATAAAATATCTATAAGAATATTTAACAAAAAAGAATTTTAATAAAAGTAAACTGAAAGGTTTGCTTTTAAATTACAAAAAATGCCAAACAAAATATTGACAAACATATATACATATAGTATGATTAATACATTGGGAGAGTTAGAAAGGGGGTATTATCAAAAGCAGTATCTATGGATTTTTGTATCATTTTCCTGACTTCAGGAAATGATACAACTTGTTGGAGTCAACAAGTTGTCGAAGAAAAACAATGCTTTCTGTGAAGATTTATCTAATAAGTATACTTAAAAAATAACGTATATGGAGTTTGCTTATTGTGGTATAATAAAATAAATTTTAATATGTTGAAATGAGTAAATTCAACTCGTAAGAAATTCTCACGAGTTCAAAACAAAGAAAAAAATTTAGTAGGTGAATATATGACTATAGAAGAAGAAATATTTAAAAACGCTAAAATAGATTTAAAGAAATTAATAAAATATGGTTTCAAAAAAGAAAAATCTATATATAAATATAGTAAAAATATAATGAGTGATTCTTTTAAAGTGGAAATTGAAATAACTAATGATGGAGTAGTAAAAGGAAAAATTTATGATTTATCATTTAATGAAGAATACATTAATTATCGATTAACTGATACAAAAGGTGCATTTGCTAGTGATGTAAAAAATGAATTTGAAATAATACTAAAAGATATAAAAAGTAAATGTTCCACTACTGAAATATTTACAAGTAGTCAAGCAAATAGAATAACAAAATTTATAAAAGAAAAATATAAAGATGATCTTTTATTTCTATGGGAGAAGTATCCAGAAGATGCAGTATTTAAAAATAAAGATACTCACAAATGGTATGGTGTTTTAATGAATATTGATAAAAGTAAACTAGAAAAAAATATAACTGGTGAAGTTGAGATAATTGATATAAAACTTGACCCAATAGAAATAAAAGACTTACTAAAAAAGACTGGATTTTACCCAGCTTACCACATGAATAAGAAAAATTGGATTACAATAGTATTAAATGATACAATTTCTGATAAAGAAATAATGAATTTAATTAATAAAAGTTATATGTATTCAGAAAATAAAAAATAATCTATAATATTGACTAAATGCATAGTATTAACTATAATAAATTTATAGAAATAAGGAGTGATTAATTATATGAAAAAAAGTATTAAATGGGTAATCATAGTTGTAGCCTCTATATTATTAGTTGTGGCTTTATGTTTCTTAGGGTATTTTATCTACATGAAAAACGCATACCTATCAAAAGAAGAAATAAAAGACATAGTAATAAAAGATACAGAACTTAACAAAGACAAAATTTCATTTAAAGAAATAGATTTAGAGTTAGATGGAGAAACAAAAAAATATGAAGTAGAATTTTACTATAACAGGGTTGAATATACTTATATAGTAAATGCTAAAACAGGAGATATAATTTATAGTGATTATATTAAAAATACTGATAATGATATAAACACAAATGGAACGCCAAGTGAAACACCTAGTAATTACATAACACCAGAAGAAGCAAAATCCATCGCGCTTACAGATGCAGGACTAACTAATAATGAAGTAGTATTTACTGATATAGATATTGATAAAGAGGGAACAATTACAGTATACGAAGTAGACTTTTATAATGGTAACTTAGAATATGAATACAAAATAGACGTTATTAATAAAACTATTATTAGAAAAAATAAAGAACCAAGCGACTAAAAAATAAGCAAGCTACTTACACAAGTTTGCTTGTTTTAAACTAAAGGAGAAACTAATGAAATATAAAATAACATTTATAATAATAATTGTACTATTCTTACTATGTTTCTATTTATATTATGAAAATACTAAATTAGACACTACTGAATTAAAAATAAAAAATGACAAAATACCAAAAAACTTTAACAATTTCAAAATCGCACATATATCAGACTTTCATAATGAAAAATCAAAAAATTTAACTAATAAAATAGTAGCCTCATTAAAAAAAGAAAAACCAAATATAATAGTAATAACAGGAGACTTAATAGATAGTAGAAGAACAAATGTAGAAGTAGCAGTTAATTTCATAAAACAAATTTCCCCACTTGCCCCTATCTACTACATACCAGGTAACCATGAAAGCAGATGTGTAAAAAGAGAAGAAAAAAACAAAAGTTATGAATACCTAAAAGAATTATTACTAGAAAATAGTGTAGAAATACTTGATAATAGAGTTAAAGAAATAAAAATAGATAATGAAGTTATAAACTTAATTGGAATAAATGACCCAGGTTTTAAAACAAGTATAAGAACTAACTTAAGCAAAATAAAATATAATAAAGAAAACTATACAATATTACTTTCTCATAGACCAGAATATTTTGATACCTATATTGATAACAATATAGACCTTACCTTAACTGGTCATGCTCATGGAGGACAAATAAGACTTCCATTTATAGGTGGACTTTATGCTCCCAATCAAGGAGTATTACCTAAATACACTTCTGGTATATATGAAAAAGATAACAAAGCGATGATAGTAAGCCGCGGAATTGGAAACAGTTTATTCCCATTTAGAATAAATAACCACCCAGAATTAGTAATAATCACACTAGAACATTAATAATAAATACTTTTTTACACTTTTCTGTGATATAATATGACTGAAAGGAATTATTAAAAGTGGAAGAGTACAAAGAAATAGAAAGAAGTATAATAAAAAAATACAGAAAAACCATATGGAGTAAATTCGTAAAAGCAGTAAGTGATTACGAATTAATAGAAGAAAACGATAACATTATGGTTTGTATTTCTGGTGGAAAAGATTCATTTTTACTTGCAAAATGCATGCAAGAATTACATAACCATGGCAAAGTAAAATTTAATGCACACTATGTAGTAATGAACCCAGGTTATTCTCCAAAAAATTTAGAACTAATAAAAGAAAATGCAAAAAGACTAAACATAGATATAGAAATATTTGAAAGCAACATATTTGAAGTAGTAGAAACTGTAGAAAAAAGTCCATGCTATTTATGTGCAAGAATGAGAAGAGGATACCTTTATAACAAAGCAAAAGAACTAGGCTGTAACAAAATTGCATTAGGTCACCACTTTGACGATGTAATTGAAACATCGCTTCTTTCAATGTTCTATGGCTCTGAAGTAAAAACAATGATGCCAAAACTTCATAGTGACCATTATGAGGGTTTAGAATTAATAAGGCCACTATATCTAATAAAACAAAGTGACATAATTTCATGGGCAAAATCTAATAACCTAACCTTTTTAAACTGCGCTTGTCGTTTTACAGAACAAAATAAAGATAATTATGAAAGTAGCAAAAGAAAAGAAATAGCGCATTTAATAGAAGAGTTAAGAAAAACAAATAAAAACGTAGACTATAATATATTTAAAGCTTTAGATAACATAAACTTAAACTGTGTACTAGGAACAAAAAAAGATGGAGTATACTCTAGTTTCCTAGATAAATATAATAAAATGGAGGAAAAAAATGAAAATATATAATACATTAACTAGAAAAACAGAAGAATTTATTCCTTATGAAGAGGGAAAAGTAAAAATGTATACATGTGGTCCTACTGTATATCACTATGCTCACATAGGAAATATAAGATCTTACATTGGACACGATATATTAGAAAAAACACTAACTTACTTAGGATATAAAGTAACAAGAGCAATGAACATAACCGATGTAGGACACTTAACAAGTGATTCAGATTCAGGTGAAGACAAAATGGAACTAGCTAGTAAACGTGAAGGAAAAAGTTCTATGGAAATCGCTGCATTTTATACAGAAGCTTTCTTTAAAGACTTTAAAAAAGTAAACTGCAAAAAACCTGAAATCATTTCTCCTGCTACTGAAAATATAGACATGTATATAAAAATGATAGAAAAACTACTAAAAGATGGATATGCTTATGTTAGTGGTGGAAACGTATACTTTGATATAAGCAAATTAGAAGACTATTACAAATTAACAAATCATATAATAGATAAAATGGTAGTAGGTGTTCGTGAAGGTGTAGAAGAAGATAATAACAAAAAAAATCAAGCAGACTTTGCCCTTTGGTTTACAACAAGTAAATTTTCACATCACGAATTATTATGGGACTCTCCTTGGGGTAAAGGTTACCCTGGCTGGCATATCGAGTGCTCTGGTATATCTATAAAATACTTAGGAGAATACTTGGATATCCACGGAGGTGGAATAGATAACATATTCCCTCATCACACAAACGAAATCGCACAAAGTGAAGCATACCTTGGTCACTCTTGGTGCAAATACTGGTTTCACAATGAACACTTATTAGATGAAAGTGGAAAAATGAGTAAATCTACAGGCGCTATTCTAACAGTATCAAAATTAGAAGAATTAGGTTATGACCCACTAGCATTTAGATATATGTGCCTATCTTCCCATTATAGAAAACAATTAGTATTTTCTTACGATATACTAAAACAAGCAAATGATACACTAGATAAATTAAGAAATAGAATTGCTTCAATACCAAAAGATGGAGAAATACAAAAAGATAAAATAGAAGAATACAATAGTAAATTCATAAATGAAATAAGTAATGACTTAAACACATCAAACGCCCTTACAATAACTTATGATTTACTAAAAGATAATGCACTTACAGGCTCTACTAAACTAGAACTTATAAACATGTTTGATAAAGTATTCTCACTAAACTTAATAAAAGAAAAAGAAATAGATAACAAGTTGAAAGAATACATAGAAGAAAAAATAAAAGAAAGACAAATTGCAAAAGAACAAAAAGACTATGCTACTTCAGACAAAATAAGAGATGAACTATTAGAAAAAGGAATAATCTTAAAAGACACAAGAGAGGGAACAACTTACGAAATAAAATAGATTTAAAGGGTCAAAACTGATCTAATAAATGACCTAATAAATGACCCTTTAAATTTTAAAAAAACCGGATTTTACCATAAAATCGCAAATTTAAAGGGTCAAAACTGACCTAATAAATGACCTAATAAATGACCCAATAAATGACCCTTTAAATTGGAAGATTTTAACATAATGTAGGGTAAACTATAATAAAATACCCGACGAAATGAAAAAAATCAAAAATGTTACTCACAATATTAAAATAGTTTAGCTTTTGTCAACAAATCTATTGCTTACAACCTCTAGTAAATTGAAATAGTTTATGTTATAATAAGGTTACCAAGGAGAAAATATGAAAAAAATAATATTAACAATAGTTACTTTAATACTATTAACAGGCTGTGGAAAACAAGAACCAAAAGAAAACAATGAATTATTTCTATATGGAGCTACCACTCCAGATGAAAGAGTAATATCAATGACTTTTGATATTCCTTATGAAGATAACATACTAAATAGCTTAGTTTCTGGAGATTTAACAATAGAAAAAATGATATCAAAAATGGAACTTATTGAAACTTATAAAGATGGTGGTTCAAAGTTATATCAATATAAAAAAGAGAAAAAAACCTATGGTAACAAGAACTTCTATCTAATGTCTTGTAACACTACTGATGGTAACAAAAATGTTTATATTGCTAAAGAAAAAGACACACTAAAAGATATATGTGAAAAGAAAGTTAATGATTTAAAAGGTGTATCTATGAGTATAAAAGAGGGAACTCTAACACCTACAGGCGCTACTATAGTAATAACTGATACAAGTAAAAGAAATAACATATATGGAGATCCTTTCATTATATATAAAGAGGAAGAAACAGGTTGGGTTTTATTAGACCCAATAATAGAAAACTATGGCTTTAATGATATAGGTTATCAAGTTGATAAAAATAATACTTTAGAACTAACTACTAACTGGGAGTGGCTATATGGCACTTTAGAAAGTGGAAATTACAAACTAATAAAAGGATTCTCTTACATAGGAGAAGGAATAAATCATTATCTATCAGTTGAATTTACAATTTAGAAAGAAGAAAGAATGAAAAACAAAATTATAGACAATCTATACAAAATAATATTAGTAACTTCTATTATATGCTTTAGTATTGCTTTAATAGGCGCTACTCTTTTTTGTGTGAATAGAAGCTATAATTACCTAAACCCAGTAATACTCATAAGTGGAACAATACTTTATTTATTCACATTAAAAAAAGTATACAAAATAATAAAAGAAAGACTTATAAACAAAAAAAGAATAATAATCCTAGTACTTCTAATCATACAATTTATACTATTGTTTATAAGTACTAGACTTATCCACAGCATTCCAAAAGTTGACTTACTTCACATACTAACAGGAATAAATAGCTTACACAATACAGGCTCACTTATAAACATAGAATACTTTTCAGTATACCCAAATAACAGATTCATATTATTAGTACTAAACTTTATAAGCATGGGAACAAATAATGAAATAATATACTCTCTATTTAGTAGTTTGTGCATAACTATAATGAGTTTATTTGTATATCTTTCAGTAAAAGAAATAAGTAACGAAAATAAAGGACTACTAAGTTTAATAATATGTGTAACTTCTCCAATATTCTATTTATATGTTTCATACTATTACACAGATATACTAATGTTACCACTATCCACAATTCTATTTTACCTAATAATAAAAAACGAAAAAACAACAAACAAAAAACTAAACATCTTATACTTACTATTAATAGGTGTAGTATCAGTAATAGCTTATAAAATAAGAGCTGTATCTATATTTGTCTTAATTGCCTATTTTGTATACATTATACTAACAAAAAACATAAAAAAACTTAAATACTTTATACCTATAATACTTACAATGTTTTTAACACTTACTTTAATAACAAAAGTAGAAAACCAAGTTTTCAAAGATGCAATAGAAGAAAAAGAAATGCCACTTACCCACTGGATAATGATGGGAGTAAACTCTGAAAAAAATGGGTACTATGACCAAAATGACTATAACCTAAGCCAAAGCGTAGACACAAAAAAAGAAAGAGTAAACCTAAACCTAAGTATGATTGGAAAAAGAATAGTTAATAATGGCCTATTTGGAAACATAAAATTAATACTTACCAAAATAGTATCAGTCTGGGGTAAAGGAGACTATAGCTATCAAAAATATTTAGACCTTTCTCTTACTTACAATAAAACTTATGATTACCTAATAAAAGACAAAAACATAATACTAAATTACATACTACAAATAATACTAATAAGCATACTTACTATGAGCATAACTTCACTCATAAAACTAAAAAAAGAAAACACAAAATCAATAATAGCCATCGCTCTTTTTGGAGGAATAATATTTTATCTAATCTGGGAAGTATGTCCTAGATATGGTCTTTCATTTTTACCATGGCTTATAATACTAACAAGCTATTCTTATGAAGAAAAAATAATAACAAAACCTATAAACATAATACCAAAATATATACTACTCGCGTCCACTATAATAACCCTAATAATAGGTGCATTTATGTACACTAACAAAAAATACAAGGAAGACTTAGTATCAAAAGACACTAATAACAAAACGAGTTATCAAGTACTTAATAACACTAATGTAATAGAACAAACCCTATCACTAAATAGAAACTTTAATGAAATAAAATTAAGATTTAAATACCTAGTTAAAACTCCAAGTAAATATACACTTTATATCCTTGACAAAGACCATAACATAAAAGAAACTCTAAACTTTACTAAAGAAACTCTAAAAAATGATGAATACTCTACATTTAAATTAAAAAACACTTTACCAAGAGGAGATTATATAATAAAACTTAGAACTGATGAAAAAGACTCTTTAGAAGTAATTACTACAAATAAAGAAGAATTTGATTTTTATAAAGATGGAAAACTATATATAAATAATGAAGAACAAAAAGGAGACTTAATGTTTGAAGTACTTTACTATAATAAAAGAAGTACATATAACATAATAATCTATCTGCTTCTTTCCTTATTATATATAACTTATCTATACAAAGTATTATTTAGAAAATAGCCAACAAGCTATTTTTCTTTTGAAGAAAAAATCTTATCTAAAACTTTATCAGGATAAAGCTCATCACATATCTCTCCAATAAAAGTATAAGGTTTTATATTTTTATGCCTTAAATTTTGCCTTACAGTCGCACATACAGAAAGTAAAATATCAAAAGAAATAAAAAGAACTAAAGAGTAATAAATAAAATAAGTAAGAGTATTCTTAGGAATAATTCTAAATAACTTACAAAATAATGGATAAATAAGTTTAATAAAAATAAGACACATTAATCCCCATACAGCCATCGCAGGCACACTGGTTCTACCACCAAAATTAATAAAATGATTAGAGTAATCCCATGAAGTAGTTCCAAAAATTATCTCTTGCAAATAACTAAACACAAACTCAAAAGCACCACCCACTAAAGCACCAATCAAAAATATTTGATACCACTTTAACTTCTTTTCTGCAAAACACAAAGTCATAATACATGCACCTATCCCATATATAGGCGTAATAGGGGTAAGAATAAGACCCTGTCTAGTCTCAATAAAAACTTTCCCATCTTGAAACATATACTTAATAAAATTTAAAGTCATCTCATATAAATTTCCAAATAAAGAAACAACCAAAAAAATAACAAATAATTTCTTTATAGTAATATACCTTTTCTTAACTAATGTCTTCATATAAAAATTATAAAATAACTACATAAAAAAATCATTAAAATAAATACTACAAAAAACGATGTTAATGATACAATAAGAATGTACAAAAAGTGGAAAATAAAAATGTACAAAATTGTACATAAAATCCACAAAGTG
>CANRHY010000026.1 GCA_947630515.1 uncultured Bacilli bacterium | reverse complement strand
TACTAAATGTACCTATTAATAAATTTTTTGAATAATTAAATAAGTAGAGAATTATTGGTTCTCTACTTATTTGAGTCTAAATCTTCAAATAATTTATTAATATCATGATATCCTTTTCTTTTACCTACTTTTAAATCTTGTATTATTTTTTCTTCCTCTTTTAATGTTTCTAAATAAGTTATAAATGATATAATTATGCTGATAAGAAAGAGAAAATTAGTTATGAATAATAAGAGTGTTTTTGAAGTTGCTAGAGAAATGGATAGTGAAGCTAAGCTTATGACTTTTTGTGATGTATTTAAAATACTTCTTAAAAATTTAGATTGTGTTGTATGTTTAGAAAGTGCTGCTGATTTATTAGGGTATTCTAATGGTGGATTTACTACTCAAGTGTATGTATATTCAAGTGTTGATTTTAATTTACCTTATATTAAATGTTTTATAGTTGATAATTTAGATAATATTCCATTTATAGATTTTAATGGAATAAAAGTTTCTCCTATTAATAATGCAATTGTAGATATGTTAAGAAGAAAAGAAAGTGACTCGCAAGTTTTGTATGAAACTTTTGCAAATTATTATGATGAACATAATAATTCTTATGAGGGATTAGATATTCCACCTGAACTTTCATTAAGGGCTAAACATTTTGAAGAAGAGGGAGTATTATATTATGAACAATAAAAAAACTCTTTAAAGAGTTTTTACATGAACAAGAGTACTAATATTCCTAGAATTAAAGTATATATGCTAAAGTAAATTAAGTTTCCTTTTTTGACTACTTTCATGAACCATCTAAGTGTAAAGTAAGAAACTATGAATGAAGCTAAGAAACCTAGTCCATATGGAAGTATTAATTCATGGAAGTTATTTACTTCAAGTAAATCTTTTATTCCTAGAAGTGTTGTTCCTAGACTTACTGGTATATATAACATAAATGAGTATTTTAATGCTGTTTCTCTATCTAAGTCTCTAAATAGTCCGCCTATTAAGGTAGAACCACTTCTACTAATCCCGGGTATAACCGCGATTACTTGAGTTAGTCCAATGACTATACTATCTAAAAATGTTATGTCTTTATCTTGTTTTTTTCCTTTTATGTTTCTTACTAGGAATAGAAGTAATGCTGTTACTAGAAATGCTATTCCTATTATTTTTATGTTATTTAGTTTTTCTTCAATTATGTCTTTAAATAATACACCAATTATACCTACTGGGATACTACCTACAATTATTAGAAAGCAATATCTAAAATCATTTGTTGTTTCTCTAGTTCTTTTTTTAAAGTGTAAGAAGAAATTTTTAATTAATTTTATTAAATCATCTTTATAAATGAGTAGTATTGCAAGCAAACTTCCAAAGTTAACTATTATTTCAAAGTTAAGGTCAGTCCCGCCTAAAGAGAAGAGTTGTTTTAGTAAGAATACATGTCCACTTGAAGATATGGGAAGCGGCTCGGTGAACCCTTGTATTATTCCTAAAAATATATATAGTAAGATTTTTTTCATTTATATCACTTTCCTTTTACATTATAATTATATACTAAATTTATAATAAAATAAATAAAAGAATAATTATAATACATAATTTTATATAAATTTAGTAAATTATATTATGGCACGTATTTTTTTATTTTTAATTGGTATTATTTTAGTTAGTATAAGTATTTCTTTTATGATAATTTATTTAAATTTATTAAATATGGGGTATAGTTTTTTAGAATATGTAAAGTTTATAAGTATGAGAGTGGAAGTTCTTATTATTTTTGTAGGTATATTACTCTTATATTTAACTGTATTTGGAAAGGAGAAATTTAAGTGATATATGTCTATGATGTTTTAGTTAATTTAAGTGATAATATGTATGATTTTTATGATTGGTTTGAAAGTGATGATTTTAAGCATATTAGAAGAACACCTTTATTTAAAGTAAGTGATTTAGAATATGCTGATATTGTGTTTAAGAAGATAAAGGTAAGTGAAGAGTTTTTGAAAAGGATTCAGGATAAAACTCAAGTGTTTTCTTCTAAGAATGTAGAAGTTGTTCCTTATATGTGTGTTATTAGTACAGAAAAGGAAAGTGCGTGTGTTTTATTTAGTAGTAAGGGTGTTAATATAAAGAAAAGTAAGTTTTTGATAGTAGAAGAAGCTGAGATAGTAGACCTTGCTACTGGTATAAATTATGTAAATATAGATTATGAAGTTTTAAATAATAAGATTAATTTTAGAAATGTTACTAGAAAGAATAAAGAAGTAATAGATAGTATATTAGAGTTTTTAAGTAGTATAAAAGATGATAAGGAAAAGATAGATTATTTATATTATGAATGGTTTGATAAAGTAGAGGGGTCTAATAAATATGAAATGTTAGTTAAAGATATAAAGAAAAGTTTTAGTAATAAACATTTAGAATTTTTAGAACTTACTAATTTAATGCAAGTTAAAAAATAATGTATAATAAATTTATTTTAGTAAATTATATTAGTAGAGGTGTGAAATGAAAAAATTTTTATTAATTTTATCAAGTTTGTTTTTATTAGTTGGGTGTTCTTTAATTAAAGAGACTCCCTCTAAAGCAGTGGAGACATTATTTAAGAAATATCAAAATTTAGATGAGGCAGTTTTATCTGATTTAGAACTTTCTAGTGAAGCTACTAATTTAACAAGTAGTGAAAAAGAAAAGTATATGAAAAGTATGAAAATGCAATACTCAGATTTAAAGTATGAGATAGTTAGTGAAGAAGTAGAAGGAGACGAAGCTATTGTTACAGTGAGTATTAGTGTGTATGACTTTTATAAAGTAGAAAAGGAAGCTAATGAAAAAAGAAGTGAGTATGAAAGTGAAGAAAAATTTATGGATTATAAGTTAGATAGTATGTTGAGTGCTGATGAGAGAATAGATTATACAATAAGCATAAATGTTACTAAAGAAGAAGATAAATGGAAGGTAGAAGATTTTGATAGAGTTACATTAGAGAAAATTCATGGAACTTATGATTATGAAGAAAGCTAGTAATATAGCTTTTTTTCATATAATAAAAATATGTGAATATAATTAAGTATGAAAAAAATGTTGATAGTTTTTGTGGCTTTTTTGTGTTTTTTTAATATGAAAAGAGTTTATGCTTATGAGTCTTTTATTGTGATGGACGCGGATAGTTTAAGAGTATTAGATGGGAAAAATGTAAATAGTAAAATGCTTATTGCTAGTACTACTAAAATTCTTACAGCTGTTACGGCTATAGAAAATGTGCCTCTTACAGATGTGTTATGTGCAGGAGAAGAAATAAAAGAAGTATATGGGTCTATGATATATATAGATGAAGGGGAGTGCATGACTTTATATGACTTATTAGTGGGACTTCTTTTAAGAAGTGGTAATGATGCTGCGATGGTAATTGCAAGTAATACTTTAGGGTATGATAATTTTATTAGAAAAATGAATGAAACTGCTTTAAAGATAGGAATGATGAATACTACTATTAGTAATCCACATGGACTTGATAACGAAACAGAAAATTATAGTACTCCTTATGATTTAGCTATTCTTATGAGGTATGCAAGTAATAATCTTACTTTTAAAGAAATTACAAATAAAGTTAAGTATACATTAAAAAGTAGTAAAGAGGAATATATTTGGTA
The DNA here is from genome assembly GCA_947630515.1 of uncultured Bacilli bacterium. Taxonomy (GTDB): domain Bacteria; phylum Bacillota_I; class Bacilli_A; order RF39; family UBA660; genus MGBC139354. Next base: position 6,224 of record CANRHY010000026.1, on the reverse strand, counting down.
TAATAAAAATGAACTTTTAACTAGGTATAAATATGCGACTGGAGGAAAAACTGGGTATACAGAAAAGAGTGGTTATATTTTGGTATCAAGTGCTAAAAGGGGAAGAGAGAATTTAATTATTGTAACTTTTAAGGATAAGGATAGGTTTAATACACATAAGAATTTATATGAAAAGTATTTTGATATGTATGATAAGTATAGGGTAGTTGATAAGTATACTTTTAATATAGATGATGATTATTATAAAGATGGACACTTATATATTAAAAATGATATAGATATAATGTTAAAAGAAGATGAGTTAGATAAAGTAGAAGTAAATGTGGAGATTATTAAGAAAAAGAATATTACAGATGGAATGGTAGTAGGTAGTGTTAAAGTTTACGCTCAAGGAGAATTTATTACTAGTGAAAATATTTATTTACTTTTAAAAGAAAAAAAGTTATCAATACTTAAACGACTCTTGAAGTTAGGGGAAAAGTAATATATAATTACTTTAGGTGAGAAAATGAAGAGGTTAAATAAGTTTATTAGTGAGTGTGGAATATGTAGTAGAAGAGAAGCTGATAATTTAATTATAAGTGGAAGAGTAGTTATAAATGGGAAAGTAGTAAGTGAACTTGGTACAAAGGTAAGTGAAAAAGATATAGTAGAAGTAGATGGTAAAGTTTTAAAGGAAGAGAAGAAAGAGTATTATTTACTTTATAAACCTAGAGAAGTTATTAGTACAACACATGATGAAGTTAATAGAAAAAGTGTTGTTGATTTGGTTAAAAGTAAGGGAAGAGTGTATCCAGTTGGAAGGCTTGACTATGATACTACTGGGATTATTTTACTTACTAATGACGGGGAGTTATCAAACATATTAACACATCCTAAAAGGGATATAGAGAAAATGTATGTTGCTAAAGTTAAAGGCTTTTTTAAAAAGGGTGATGCTATAACCTTAAGTAATGGTATTGTATTAGATGGAGTTATGACTAAAAAGGCTAGTTTTAAGTTAAAAAAATATAATAAAAAAACAGATACAAGTTATGTAAATGTTATTATTACTGAGGGAAGAAACCATCAAGTTAAGAATATGTTTAATTATTTAGGGTATGACGTGTTAAAGTTAAAAAGAGAAAGATATGCTTTTTTGGATTTAAGTGGGTTAAAAAGTGGAGAGTATAGAGCACTTAGTTTAAAAGAAGTTAAAAAGTTATATAGTTTAAAATAACAGTAGAGTTAAAACTACTGTTATTCTTCTATGATAGTTATTGCTTCTGTAGGGCAACTATTTATTGTTTCTAGTATGTCTTTTTTGTCTTCACTTGTTACTTCTTTTCCAATTGGTTCAGCTTGTCCCATTTCATCAAATACTAAGTATTCAGGGTGAGCGTGTACGCACATACCACATCCTACACATCTATCTTTGTTAATGTTTATTTTTTCCATAGATACTCCTTTCTTATGATTTAATTATATAATCTATATTATTAAAAATCAATATTAGCCTTGAGAAGTTTCGCTATTTATGATATTATTATAATTGGTGAATAGTATGAATACTAGAATGGAAAGATATAATTTAGAGAGTGAAGAGGAAACTCCAAGTAGAGTTAGAAAGAATACTTCTTTATATCAAGATATTAAATCTAATGAAATATCAAATATTAGAAATGATAGTAATGTAAGAGTTATTGAAAGTAATGGTAAAACTATTGATATCGATAAGATAAGAAGATATATAGAAGAAAATAATAATGTTAGTCATAGGGTAAGGAAAAGTGTAGCGACATTTAATGAAGAAAGTGCGCCAGTAAAAGAAGAGACTACAACACCAAAAGATTATGATTTACTTTCTGTTTTAGATAAAGCTAAAAAGAGCCGTGAAGTTAATTATGAAAGTGAAAGATATAGAAAATTAAGAGATAGTCAGTATGATATTTTAAATAAATTAAAAGAATATGAAGAAAAAGATAATGATAGAGTTCCACCAAAAGATGAATTTAATACAGAAGAGAGAACTTTAATTAATCTTATAAATACAGTTACTATTCATAAAGGAGAGTTAGATTTACTTTCAGAACTTATGGGAAGTGGAGAAAAAACTGAACCTATTGAAGAAGAAAAAGCTAAGAAAAACTTTATGACTAAAGAGGAGACTATAAGTGATATTGCTACTAAGATAGAAGAAGATAAAACTGTTAAATTAGATAATTTAAATTTTGAAGATAAAAATGAGGAAGAAAGTAAACCTAATATAACTGAAATAAAGAGTGGGGATTTTGATAAGACTAAAGAATTAGTTAATTTAAAAGAAAAGACTAAAGAACTTGATAATTCTTTTTATACTAATTCTATGACTTTTGATAAAAAAGATTTTGAAGGTTTTGAAGAACTTGAAAAGAGTGTTAAGAAAAAGGGAGTTTTAAGTACAATAATTATATTAGTACTTGTTGTGTTAATTGTAGCAACTTTAGTTATAATGGCTAATTATGTGTTTGATTTAGGACTATTTTAGTCCTTTTTTTCATATTATTTATAAATGAGTAGACACATGAGATTAAGGAAAAAAATAATTATTCATTTTAAGAAAAAAGATATGTTTGTTATTATTTTTTCTCTTGTTTTTCTTTGTGTTTTTCTTATTTTTTATTTACTTAATAAATATATTACACCAATACTATTAGATTATGCAGAAATTGAAACAACTAAGTTATCAACATTAATTATTAATAAAGCAGTTGATAGTCATGTTAATAATAATGTTAATATAAGTGATTTAGTAGATACTACATTAAATTCTAATAATGAGATAGTTAGTGTTGATTTTGATACTAATTTAGTTAATAAAATTTTAGTTTCTATTAATGATAGTATTCAAGCTAATTTAAAGTATTTAGAAGAGGGAAAGTTAGAAAAACTTAATATAGATACAAATTATGAAAGTGAAAAAATTGATAGTGGTATTGTTTATCAAATTCCTTTTGGGGTTATTAGTGATATTCCAATGCTTGCGGATATTGGACCTAAGATACCTGTTAAGACTACATTAATAGGCAGTGTTTTTAGTAATGTTAAAGTTGAAGCTACAGAATATGGAATTAATAGTGCTTTACTTAAAGTTTATATTGAAGTTACAGTTACTGAGCAAGTTATTTTACCATTTTTATCTAAGAGAATTGATATTAGTTTAGATATTCCAATTTTTGTTAAAGTAATAAATGGTAGTATTCCAGAAGTTTATGGTGGAATGTATTCTGTTAATAGTCCTCTTAAAGAAAATTCATAGACTTTTTATTAAAAATTTAGTAAAATAATAATATGGTGAGAGAGTTATGGAAATAGATTTATTTGATAAAAAATATAAAGTTATAGAAAATTATAATGAGGCTTTAAATTTAGAAGAATTAATAGAAAAATGTACAGATTATTTTTTAGATTTTGACTATATAGTAGGAGATATTGCATATGGTAAGTTGAGGCTTAAAGGGTTTAATAAAAAAGATAATAAGAATTTTAAAGATATTAATGATTTTAGTAAAGTAAGGGAGTATATTAGGGATAATTGTGCATATGGTTGTAAATATTTTATATTAGAGAAAGAAAATGTTTGATATTGTTAGAATTTTGTGGTATTATTCTTATAGTAGGAGAGTGAGTTATGAAAAAGATAACAGTAATAAACCCTAATGGAACAAAAGAAGAAGTAGATTTGGTTAGAGTTTTTGAAGTTAAAGATCTTAAAAGACGTTTTGCAATGATATCAAAAGGTGAACGCTTGGATAATAATATGAGAAAAGTATATATGTCTGAGATTATTGAAGATTCTCCCACATCTATAAAACTTATTGGTATTACAGATGAAAGTGTATGGGATAAAGTAAAACAAGCTATGAGAGAGGTAGTTCAAGGAGGATAGTTATGGAAGAAGAAAATAAAGAAATACATTATGATGGTAATAGAGGTATAGCAATAGCAGATGATAAATATGAATTTTTTGCTAAACCAGTTGAGTCTAGTTTTAGTGTGACTCCTGAAGTTATACCTGAAGTGGCTACACAAAATGTAGAAAAAGAAGTAACACAAGAAACTGCTACACCAGAGGAAGTAAAACCTGTTACACCAGAACCACTTCCACCAGAAGAGCTTGTACAAGCTCAATCAACTAATATATTTGACGCGCCAACTTCAACAAGTCCAGCACATGCCGAAGCAGCTCCAAGTGAAGCACCAAAAGTTCCAGAAGTAGAGCCTGCTCCACAAGCTAATATATTTGACGTGCCAATTTCAGCAAGTCCAGCACCAAGTGAAGCATCAAAGGCACCAGAGGTAGAGTCTGCTCCACAAACTAATATATTTGACGTGCCAGCTCCAGCAAGTCCAGCATCTGCCGAAGCAGTACCAGGTGAAATGTCAAAAGTTCCAGAAGTAGCACCTAGTTCACAAGCAAATAAGATGGTTACAGACCCTGCATTAATTTTAATAGAAAATTTAAAAGAGTTAGTAGAAGGAAAAAATAAGTTAATAGATGTAAGAGATGCTAAAATAAAAGCATTAGAAGAAAAAACTGCTATTTATGAAAATCAAATTAAAGCATTTGAAGAAAAAATTAGACAATATGAAGAACAAATGAAAATGGGAAGAGGTGTTCAAGATAATCAAGTTCAAGGTGGACCAACACTTGCTTATCAAAATCCTGGAATGCCTAAAACACAAGTTCCTGAACAAAATAATATGGCTGCATAAAATGTGCAGTTTTTTTTAATTGTGCATATAATTTAGTAGTGATATTTTATGAAAGAGACTATTAAGTTTTATTATAATATTTATCCTGATACTTTATATGAAATTTTAAATGGATATTATTTTTTTGTAGGGGATATAAAGTATTATTTTGTGTTATTTGATAGAGATATAAAAGAGATAGAATTTTTAGTTAAAATTAGTAATGATTTATATAATAAAAATATTTTAGTAGATACTTTTATTCAAAATAAAGATGGTAAATTTTATGTTATTTTAGAAGATAAGGTTTATGTAATGTTAAGAGTTAATAGTATTGAAAGTGATTTACTTAATATTAAAGATATAGTGTATTTTAACAATTTGCTTATTAGTGATAATGTAAAAAGTATTGATAGTAACTGGGCTATTCTTTGGGGTAAAAGAGTAGATGAGTTTGAAAGTATGGTAAGTGAGTTAAATACAGAACTACCTATAGTACAAGAAAGTTTTGATTATTTTGTAGGTCTTGCTGAAAATGCTATAGTGTACTTTAATGAAGCAGTTATGTCTACTTCTTTAGCTAATACTAAAATTAATTTAAATCATAAGAGAATACCTGAAATGCTTTATAGTGGTTATATTAATAATCCTCTTACATTTACTTTTGATTATGACGTAAGAGATGTTAGTGAATATATTAAGCTTAAATTTTTTAAGTCAAGTATAGATTATGATGAAATAGAGGATTTAATTTTAAGTGGGCATTATTCTAAGGGGAGTTTAATGATACTTTTTGCAAGACTTATGTATCCATCTTATTATTTTGATACTTTAAAGAGTGTTATATTAGAAGAAGTAAGTGAAAGTGAATTACTTATTTATATTAATAAAGTTAATATGTATGAAGATTTTCTTTTAGATATTTATAATTTAATAAGTAAAAAAGAAGAAATTTTACCAGTAGAGTGGTTAAAAAAGTAAATCTATGGTATAATTTTTTATGTGATGGCATATGAATAGTATTAAAGAAGGAAATATAGTAAAAGGACAAATTACTGGAATAGTACCTTATGGTATTTTTGTTAGTTTAGAAGATGATTATACAGGGCTTGTACATATTTCAGAAGTGTCTGATAAGTTTGTTAAGAATTTAAATAAAATGTTTAATATTGGAGATATTATTAATGTTAAAATATTGGAATTAGATGAGGGTAAAAGTCATGCTAAGCTTTCTATTAAGAAAATTAATTATAAAGTAGAAAGGTCATTATCGAGAATACCTGAGTCTGGTACTGGGTTTGGAATGCTTCGAAATAATTTGGGTAGATGGACAAAATCTAAATATAGTGAAATTTTGACAAATAAATGATAAAAAGTTTTAAAAAAATATTGACATACTTTGCTATAAATGGTATATTTGTAAATGTCAGTAGGTTTTTGGGCGACTAGCTCAGTTGGTTAGAGCATCTGCCTTACAAGCAGAGGGTCAGGAGTTCGAGTCTCTTGTCGCC
>CANRHY010000025.1 GCA_947630515.1 uncultured Bacilli bacterium | reverse complement strand
TCAACCCGAACGGATTGATTATATATGTTAAGTTCAAACTATAAAAGTTCGAACAGAAACGTCACTGGAGCAGGTGAGGAGAATCGAACTCCCGTTAGCAGCTTGGAAGGCTGAAGTTCTACCATTAAACTACACCTGCAAATTTCAGTTGACATGATTCATTTTACTATATATCTCTAGTATTTGTCAATATTTTTTGATAAAAAACATATAATTCTAGTGTATTTACATAGTAATTAAAAATAAATAAATGTTAATTGAAAAAATACTTTGTTTATGCTAGAATTAAATTAGGATGTGATTTAGGTGAAAAATAAGAAAGTTATTCCTAAAAAGAATTATTTTATTTTAGTTGGTGTTTTATTAGCTGTGGTAATTCTTACATTATATATAAATGCATGGGTTAAAACATATAAAGAGCATGAAATTAGTGTTAGTCCATTTAGTGGAGAAGTTGAAGAAGTTAATGTAAATGAGATGAATACAACTTTTCAAGAGATGAATGAATTTATATTATATGTAGGATATACAAATGATAAAACTGTGTATGAATCAGAGAAATCTCTTTTAAATTATATTAAGAAAGAAAATTTAGTAAATAAGTTTATATATGTAAACGTAACTGATTATTTAGATGGGGATGAATATAAAAATATTTTAAAAGATACTTTTTCTAGTATAAATGGAGAAATAGGGGATGCACCAATACTTATGTATGTAAAAGATGGGGTAGCAGAAAAAGTAATTAATAGTAAAGATAAAAAACTATATACTTATGATATAGCTTCATTAAATGATTTATATGAATTAAGTGAATAACTAATAATTTATAATAGTTATTCTTTTTTTATTTGTTTCAATAAAACCATCATCTTTTAAATATTTAAGTTCTCTCATTAATGCACTTCTATCAACACCAAAGTAATCTGCAAGGTCTGTGTATGACATTGGCAATGTGAATGTTTTTCTACCTAGACGTCTTCCAGTATTTTCAAAGTATTCAAGTAATTTTTCTCTTGTAGATTTTTTTGTTAATATTTCTATTCTTTCGTTTAGTTTTTGTAATTTTTCAGCTAGAGTGGATAACATATTATTTATAAGTACAGTGTGATAATCACAATTTTTGTTACATTTTTTAGGTATGTGGTCAAAATCAAACATAACAATTTTTGAATAGCTAGTAGTGTGTACTGATATTTCGTTAAAGTTAGAAGATAAAAATATTCCACCAAAGACTGAACCCTCTTCAAGATGCTCTAGTATAGTTCTGTTTCCATTGTAATCGTACCTTACTAAAACAGCTTCTCCTTCCATAATAACACCAATTAAATTGTTTTTTGCCATGTTGGAAATTACTGTTGTATCCTTTTTATATTCTATTATTCTAGTGTCAAAACATTTAAACATTTTTTTTAAATCTTTTTCATTTATCCCATCAAATAGGCTACTTTTATTCATATAAATTTTACTCCTTTACACATTTTTAATTTTATTACAGAATTGTTGCAAATGCAACAATTAATTTTTCTATATGTGGTATAATGGAGATAATAAACGAGGAGGTAAAAATGAAAGTAGTTAAAAGAGATGGGAAAACGGTTGAATATGATAGTGATAAGATAAGGATAGCTATAGGAAAAGCTAATAATGAGGTGCCTGAAGAAGATAGGGTAAGTTCTACACAAATTAACAATATTATTAAACATATTGAAAGTTTAAATAAGAAGAGAATATTAGTTGAAGATATTCAAGATATTATTGAACAAAGATTAGTAGAACTTGGAAAGTATAATTTAGCAAAAACTTATATTATATATAGATATAATAGAGCGCTTGTTAGAAAGAGTAATACTACAGATGAATCAATCTTATCATTAATTAAGAATAGCAATAAAGATCTTATGGAAGAAAATTCTAATAAAGATGCATATATTGCTTCTACACAAAGAGATTTAATTGCTGGTGAAGTTTCAAAAGATTTAACTAAGAGAATACTTCTTCCAGCTAAGATAGTAAAGGCTCATGAAGATGGAATATTACACTTTCATGATATGGATTATTTTTTGCAACCAATATTCAACTGTTGTTTAATTAATATTGGTGATATGCTTGATAATGGTACAGTTATGAACGGAAAGCTTATTGAAAGCCCTAAGAGTTTCCAAGTTGCTTGTACAGTTACAACTCAAATAATTGCAGCAGTTGCGTCTAGTCAATATGGTGGACAAAGTGTTGACATTAAACATTTAGGTAAATATTTAAGAAAGAGTAAAGAGAAATTTAAGAGAAATTATTTAAAGAAATATAAAGGAAAGATAAAGGAAGAAGAAATTGATGAACTTGTTATGGATAGGGTAAAAGATGAACTTGCAAGTGGTGTTCAAACTATTCAATATCAAATTAATACTTTAATGACTACTAATGGTCAAAGTCCTTTTGTAACACTTTTCTTAAATCTTGAAGAAGATGATCCATATCTAGAAGAAAATGCTATGATTATAGAAGAAATTTTAAATCAAAGATATCAAGGTATTAAGAATAAACAAGGAGTTTATGTTACTCCAGCATTTCCAAAGTTAGTGTATGTTTTAAATGAACATAATAATTTAACTGGAGGAAAGTATGATTATTTAACTAAACTTGCAGTTAAGTGTTCTGCTAAGAGAATGTATCCAGATTATATAAGCGCTAAGAAGATGAAAGAAAATTATGAAGGAAATGTATTTAGTCCTATGGGATGTAGAAGTTTCTTATCACCTTGGAAAGATGAAAATGGAAATTATAAATTTGAAGGAAGATTTAATCAAGGTGTAGTAAGCATAAATCTACCTCAAGTTGCGCTTGCAACTGATTGCGACCCTGATAAGTTTTGGGAAGAATTAGATGAAAGACTTTCACTTTGTTATGAAGCTTTGATGTGTAGACATCATGCACTTTTAGGTACCATTAGTGATGTTTCTCCAATACATTGGCAATATGGAGCAATTGCAAGATTAGAGCCAGGTGAAAAGATTGATAAATTATTAAAGGGATGTTATTCAACTTTAAGTTTAGGATATATTGGACTTTATGAAGTTACTAAACTTATGACAGGAAAGAGTCATACTACACCAGAGGGTGAAGAGTTTGCATTAAAAGTTATGAATAAACTTAGAAGTACTACTGATAAGTGGAAAAAGGATACTGATTTAGGATTTGCATTATATGGAACACCAGCAGAAAGTTTATGTTATAGATTTGCGCGTATTGATAAAGAAAAATTTGGAGATGTAAAAGATATAACTGATAAAGGTTATTATACAAATTCTTATCATGTAGATGTTAGAGAAGAAATTAATGCATTTGATAAGTTAAAATTTGAAAGTCAATTTCAAAAGATTAGTTCAGGTGGGGCTATCAGTTATGTAGAAGTTCCTAACATGTCTCATAATCTTGAAGCTATGGAAGAAGTTGTAAGATTCATTTATGATAATATTCAATATGCTGAGTTTAATACGAAAAGTGATTATTGTCATGTATGTGGATTTGATGGTGAAATAATTATTAATGATGATTTAGAATGGGAATGTCCAAATTGTCATAATAAAGATAAAAATAAGATGAATGTAGCAAGGCGTACTTGTGGTTATTTAGGTGAGAATTTCTGGAATGTTGGTAAGACTAAGGAGATTAAGGCTAGAGTAACACATTTATAATGGGGGATTTATGAATTATACATTAATTAAGAAGCATGATATAGCAGATGGAGTAGGGATTAGAGTTAGTTTGTTTGTAAGTGGGTGTACACATCACTGTAAGAATTGCTTTAATCCTGAAACATGGGATTTTAATAATGGTAAGCCATTTGATGAAAAGGTAATAGAAGAAATAATTGAAGATATGAAGCCTGATTGGATAGTGGGACTTACTCTTTTAGGAGGGGAACCTTGGGAAGATGCAAATCAAAGAGGGCTTCTTCCTCTTCTTAGAAGAGTAAAAAAAGAATACCCTAATAAAGATATTTGGAGTTATTCAGGATATTTATATGAAGATATATTAAAATGGAGTGAGACTCAAGATTATACTAAAGAAATGTTATCTTATATAGATGTCCTTGTAGATGGAGAGTTTGTAGATGAACTTAAAAATCCTGCATTATATTTTAGGGGGTCATCTAATCAAAGGGTAATTGATGTAAAGAAAAGTTTAAAGAAAGGAAAGGTTGTTCTTCACGAGAAGAATATATAGTTATGAGAGAAAGAGGTTTTGAAGTAGCAAAAGGATTTGAAGATAAAGATATACATATACCTGTAAGAAAGACAAAGTATTCAGCAGGGTATGATATAGAGGCAGCAGAGGACACAGTTATTCCACCTTTTGAGCCTGGAGTAAAGCCTGTACTAATTAAAACAGGATTAAAAGCGTATTGTAAGAGTGACGAGTATTATATGTTAGTAAATAGGTCAAGTAATCCAGGAAAAAAGGGGTTAGTTCTTGCTAATTCTATAGGAATAGTGGATGCAGATTATTATGGTAACCCTGATAATGATGGTCATTTTATGTTTGCATATTATAATTTCTTTAAAGAAGAAGTTACTATTCATAAGGGAGATATTATTGGACAAGTAATATTCTCTAAATATTTAATAGTAGATGATGATAAAGCAGAAGGAGAAAGAACTGGTGGATTTGGTTCTACTGATAGAAAATAAAAGTCTTGTAAATTAGGGATTTTTTGTAAAAAATATGTAAAAATTACCAGTATTATATAAAAATTGACATTTTATATACTGCTTTATGTTGATTTTTGTTAATTTGGTGGTATAATAAAAACATAATAGGAGGAGAGAAGAAAATGAAAAAATTATTTGGAAGCATTTTAATTGCTGGTGTAGCTTTGATAGGAATGTTACCTTTATATGCTGCAACTGACGCGATTAAAATTGTTAGTTCACATCCAAATTCTAGGGATTTTGGTAGAAAGGGCGCAAAGGTATCAAATGTTATCAATGAAAGTGCCTCAGATTTAAAAGCTGGAAAGGTAGCAATTGAAATAACACTTGATAATGCAAAAAATACTGAAGTAGTTTATGTATTTGATAATACTAGCGATTTACAAGCAAAAAAGTCTGATATTGTTAGTAAAGTAAAAGACATAGCTAAAAATTTAGAAAGTAGCAATGATGGATATGTAAAACAAGCAGTTGTTTATTCAGATAATGAAGATACAAATAATACTGCTGAACTTACAAATACTGGAATTGAAGTAGAATTTGATAATGTTTCTTCTGCAGAAGTGTCATCTTCAGTACAATTAAGTTCATTAGTAGAAACTGCTCAAGGTTTATTTACAACTTCTAGTGATAGTGTTAAAGTTATGGTAATATTTACTAAATCAGTAGGAGAAGCTAAATCTAAAATCGAAGCATTAAATGCTGCAGGAATTAAAGCAGTCGTTTATACTGTAGACCAAGAAAGTAGTTTAACTACTAATGAAGATGGAAGTGTTACTGTAGTACAAATTGCAACTTCATTTGATGAAATAGTTAGCACATTAACAAAGTTTTGGACAACATCTATTCAAAATACTACAGGTACAGTTACATTTGATCCTTATATTTATAACAACTTTGATATAAGTGATGTTACATCAAATATAGGAACAGCTACATATGATGAAAGTACTCATGAAATAACTTGGACACCTGGTACAGTAAATAGAAATAAAGTAGCAAAACTTACTTATACTTTAGTTTTAAAAGAAAGTTTTGATCAAGATATTATTGACAAAGTTGAAATGCGTACTAATAGACAATTAAAATTAAGTGCTAATATAGAAGCTGATGGACAAGCAACTGGAACTTATCCAGAAAATCCAAATGATGAAGAGCCTTGTAGTCCAGTAATTATGATTTCTGGTATTCCAACAAATCCAGAAAACCCTGATACAGGAATAACTAATTATGTTGTATTTGGTTCAATTATAATTGCATTAGGTGCTGTTACATTAGTATTACTTAGTAAAAAAAACGCATTTAATAGATTATAATAAAAATAATAGCCACTAGAAATAGTGGTTTTTTTAATTTCTAATGTAAAGGAAGTGTTATTAATCTAATTATTAATTGACTATGATGTGTAATTAAGATAATATAAATGTGAGGAGGACAAAATGAAGAAAAGTTATATTATTATAATAGTAATTGTAGGAATAGTTCTTTTATTAGGTTTTTATTCTATTTCTAGTTATAATGGATTAGTTAGTTTAAAAGAAAGTGTAGATGAAGCATCTAGTGAAATTGATAATCAATTAGAAAGAAGAGCTGATTTAATTCCTAATTTAGTAAATACTGTTAAAGGTTATGTTACTCATGAAGAGGAAGTTATTAACAATATTACAAAAGCTAGAGCTAATTTAATTGGGGCAGAAAGTATTACAGATAAAGCAGAAGCTAATCAAGAATTAGATCAAGCACTTAATGCTTTACTTGTAATTGTAGAAAATTATCCTGATTTAAAGGCTAATCAAAATTTTATAAGTTTACAAGATGAATTAGCGGGAACTGAAAATAGAATTGCTAATGCTCGTCGTAATTATAATGAGAATGTTAAAAATTATAATCAAAATATTAAAAGATTTCCTAAAAATATTATAGCAAGTATGTTTAATTATGAAGAAGCTTCATATTTTGAAGTAGATGAAAGTAAAAAAGATGTTCCAAATGTAGATTTTTCATAAAAGTCTACATTTCCTTATTTGTTAGGAGTGAGTTATGAAAAAGATACTATTTATTTTAACTTTTATATTGTGTTTATTGCCCGTATGTTTGAATGCTCTTGTAAAACCAACTAAAGAGTTTTATGTAAATGATTATGCAAATATATTAAGTGATGAAGTAGAAGAGTATATTGTGAATTATTCACATAATTTAGATGAGAAAACTGGAGCGCAAATAGTGGTTGTTACTATCGATAGTTTAGATGGGGAAAGTTTAGAAGAGTACGCAAATCAACTTTTTAATTCTTTTGGTATAGGTGATCAAAAAAAGGATAATGGACTTCTTTTACTTTTAGCTTTAAAGGAAAGACGGTTTAGGGTAGAAGTAGGGTATGGTTTAGAAGAAGTTTTAACTGATGGAATCACTGGAAGATATCAAGATGAGTATATTATACCTTATTTAAAGAATAATAATTGGGATGAGGGTATTAAAAATGGATATTCTGCTTTTTATAAAAAGATATGTGAATATTATAGTATTTCTTCATCTGGTGTTACTGCAAAAAAAGTGGGTAACTCCGAAATCCCTGATTTTATAATATGGATATGTGCTGTATTTCCTATGATGTATGGGATAATATTTGGTATTGTTTATCGTAATGCAAAAAAGAATGATAAATATTTGGCACCTATTATATTATTAATTATAAATATTCTTTTTTACACTTTAGTATATTTTTTTGTAATACCTTATTTAATGTATATATTTTTCTTAATCATTATTGAGTTGTTTGCATTTTTGTCAGGTTGCAAAACTTCTAATCGGCGTGGAGGCTATTACGGCGGTGGAGGTTTCTTTGGTGGAGGCTCTTCTTTTGGTGGATTTTCTGGAGGCGGCTTCTCTGGAGGAGGAGGCTCTTCTGGAGGAGGAGGTTCATCAAGAGGATTTTAAAGATTATTATAAACTTTCAAAGAAATTTTGGAAGTTTTTTCACGAATTTAGTTTATTAAGAATCCTTTTTGTGTTATTATATATATAGTAGGAGATAAAAATGAAAGTAATAAGTATAAAGGAAGAAAATGGTATTGTAACTCTTTCTACAAGTAGTGTAAATACTTATGTTAATTCTAATAGAAAATATAATAATACTTTTTACTATACTAACTCATATATCAAAATTAATAAAGATAAAGTTAGTAGTATTTTGGATGCTAAAATAATCAAGCAAGTTATTGTAAAAGACGCAGATGCATTTTTAATTATTTCTCCTTTTTTAACATATAGTAATATTAAATTTATAGAAGAGAAAAGTTTATCAGAGAAAGTTATGAATAAACTATTACAAAATAGATTATTAAAAAGAGTAGAATGTTATTTTATGCCTAGTGATTATGTTCATGATTTTGCTAAAAAAGGCGTAAGTATTAAATTTAATAATAATTTATTATTTACATCTATGTTTGTAAAAGAAAATAAACTTTCTAGTTTAAGACATATATATTATAAAAAAGTTTTATATTTTTATAATGAAAAAGAGATAAAAGAAAATTTAGAGAATTTTTTGAAAACTAATACGTCATTAAAACTTATTAAACTTTTTTGTTTTTCTAAAGATATTATAAATTTTGTAGTAGAAAAGTTAATTCAATATGATTTTCAAGATGTAATTGTGTTTATTTATCAAAATGAAGATAATACAAAAGAATTAAAAGAAGCACAAGGTTTAATTAAAAGATTAAATAGTCATTATGGTAAAAAAGATGATAAACTTATTAGAATAATTTATTCAAATGATTTTTTTGATAAAAATATTTTTAAAGAGTTATCAACAAATGTTTTGAAAGTATGTATGGTTATAGTTATATATTTAGGAATAGCTTTTGTTTTTTCTGAAAGTTATCATGAGTATGTTGGCTTTTTAAATTTAAGATTACTTGAAGAAACTTTAGCAACTCCAACAACAAATTCTGAAAATGATATAGAAATAGATGAACATGAAGACGTAGAAACAGAAGTTATAGAGGAGGAAGAAGAGGAAGAAAGTGAAGGGTATACTAATCCTTATTGGTATACTGATTTACCTTATCAATTTGATACACTTTTAGGAATAAATAGTGATACTGTAGGATGGATTAGTTTAAATAATACTGATGTTAATTATCCAGTTTTACAAAGTTATGATAATAAATTTTATTTAAATCATGATATTTATCAAAATTGGTCTGGTACTGGTTGGATATTTATGGACTACAGAAATAGTAGATATGATTTAGATAGAAATACTATTATATATGGACATAACTTAAAGAGTGGTCTTATGTTTGGAACACTAAAAAAGACTGTTAATTATTCTTGGTATTCAAATCCAGAGAATCAAATTATAACTTTTAATACAATAGACCGTGAAATGAAATGGAAAATTTTTTCTATGTATCAAACAGATAATACAAATGATTATTTAACTACTGATTTTTATGGAGATAATGATTTTATGAAATATATTAATATGGTTAAGTCTAGAAGTATGTATGATTTTGGAGTTGAAGTAAGTGCACAAGATAAGATACTTACTATTTCTACATGTTCAGTTTATACAAATAAAAGGCTTGCTATACATGCAGTTTTAATTAATGAGTAGGGGGTTGTATGAGTACAGATAATAATTTAGCTTTGTTTTTTAAGACTAATATGAGCGTTAAGAAAATACTTGCTTCTTTAGCGCCTACTATTGAAGAGGAGTATACAGAATATTCTAAGATAAAATATATGGATAAGTTAAAAGAGTTTAATAGTGTTTTAAGAGATGATTTTCTTTTAATGGTAGAGTTATATCCTATTATAAATAAAGATACTATTATAAGTTTTTTTGATATTTTAGATAGAAAGATAGATAATTTTAGTTATAAAAATTCTATTAGAGAGTTTTTTGTTAATAATTATTCAGATATTAGTGAAAAGTTAATAGATGACTTAAATACTAATTGTATGGCGTATAATATATTTGGTAATAATGCAGTAGCGCTTCATGGAGTTAGAACTGTTAATGAACTTTTACATATATGTCATAGTACTTTAACTAATACAGAGTATTTATATGAAAACTCAGAAGTGTTAGATAAAAAAGAAAATCAAGAAATTTATTTAGAAGGAAAGGATAGTCAATTTGGAAGAGAAATATTTGATAGTATTCCTTTAGATTTTAAAGCTGGGTTTGCTTTTGTGTTATCAGTAAGTGATGATAATGTGTTAATGCTTTCTAGAGATTTAGGACATGCGACTACATTAGAGATAACTAAAAATAAAGATAATACTGTTTCAGTTAGTTATTATATTCCTAAGATATGTAATATAGAGATGGTTAAAAAATTAAAGGGATTAGAACATTTAAATATTGATAGGGGAGTTTTAGGTTGGGCTACAGGGTATTTTCAAGTTCCTTATCCAGAGTTTACAAAGGAGTTAAATAGTTTTCTTGCTTCTATTCCAACAGATGATGATATTTTGGAAAATAAAAAATATTATTAATATATTTTATATAATTATCATATAATATTAATGTAACTTTTATATAAAAAGCATTGACATGTTAATTGATATATGATAATATTTATTTAGAGGGAGTGATATATATGAGTAGTTTAACTACAACTATTAGTGTTCAAATGGATACTAAAGACAAAGAAAAAGCCACTAAAATTTTACAAAAATTAGGAGTTAGCATGAGCGGATTAATTAATATGACTATTAAACAATTAATAATGAGAGAATCAATACCTTTTGATGTTTCCATTCCTAAAAAGGAGGATAAACTAACAGATTATTTTTCACCTTCAGAATTAGATGCAACTGCTAAGGAACTTGAAGAAGTAGAAAAAAACCCAAATAAATATAAAAAGTACGATAATGTAGAAGATTTATTTGAAGATTTAAATCGTGATTAAAAAAAGAAAGAGCATTGGTTCTTCCGAAAGTTTCCGGAGAAAGGTAGAAAGTAGATAGAAATATCTGCTTTTTAAAATTTAGAAAAATTGATA
>CANRHY010000024.1 GCA_947630515.1 uncultured Bacilli bacterium | reverse complement strand
TTTTTCTAAAATAAAATGATAATAATTAGTTTTTTTATTTTGATGAACACAAGTTATTTTATTTTGATAATCTATAAACACAGGTGTTTTTGTATTGACTAATTCACTTGGGGGGGGTATAATGATTATACACAATAAGGAAAGGAGGGAATATGAAAAAGGTATTGTTTACAACATTACTTGCGTTTTTAATGTTTGTACCTAGTTTGTGTGCGGAAGAAGAATTTGGTAAGTTTGAAGCTATAACTCCAGATAATGTAACTATTACACCAACAGAAGCAAATACTAAAGATGTAACTTATGTAGTTAATGAAGCAAATCTTGAATGGGTTACAAAGGACGAAACTATCGGAAGGAATGTTGATGGCTGGTGGATTGGATTTAAAGTTACTGCTCCAACTGCTGGTTATGAAAAAGCAAAAGCAACTTATACATACACTTTCTATGATGGAAGAACTAAAACAAATTCTTATGAACAAGGTTTAGATAAGCCTAGTGAAACAGAAATGAGTGCTTGGTTCTTAGTTAAAGAGGAAGATTTAGAAGCTCTTAAAGCAAAATCTGAAGAAACTCCAGAAATGATTAGATATGAATTTGACTGGAATGGTGATGATACAGTTGACCAAACATTTATAGTTAAGTTAAATGTGGAGAAAATTAAACTTGATGAAGTATCTGAAGGTTATCATACACTTACATTTGAAAGTGAAAAAGGTACTAAATCATTTACAGTAAAAGATGGAGAAACTATAGATAAGTATTTTTCTAATACTGAAAAAGAAATTTTAGAAAGTTTCTTAGAAGCACCAGAAGGAAAAGAACTAGACCGTATGTATGTTGTATCTAAAGATGAAGAAGAAAAAGAATTTTCATTAGAAGATGCTATATCTGAAGATTTAGTAGTTAAAGTTCTATATAAAGATGTCGTTGTAGAAGAAAATTCTGAAAATCCAAATACTGGCGATAATATCGTTCTATATGGATTTATAGGACTTATAAGTTTAGGTTTACTTTTAGCATTAAGAAAAGCAAACTAATAGTAAATATTAAAGGCATTTGAGAGAATCAAGTGTCTTTTTTTTAAGTTTTTCTTGAATTTAAGGTGCCTTTATGGTATAGTATTATGTGCTAAAGAGGGAGAAAGTATGGAAAAGTATAAATATAATATGAATACTATATATAGAGATATGAATACACTACTTAGTAGTAATGAAAGTTATAATCAATTTGGTGTTTTTATGCCTAGTAATAACAAAATAGTATCTATAAATGATTTAAGTAGTTTTTATGATATGTCTATACAAGATAAGTATGTAAAAGTTAAATCTAGTATTAAAACATTCTTATTAAGTAAGTTA
The DNA here is from genome assembly GCA_947630515.1 of uncultured Bacilli bacterium. GTDB lineage: Bacteria > Bacillota_I > Bacilli_A > RF39 > UBA660 > MGBC139354. Next base: position 9,411 of record CANRHY010000024.1, on the reverse strand, counting down.
TTCTATAATACTAAAGTGTATAATGAATATAAAGATAAGAGTATAAATGAAATAATAAGTTTTATAGAAAGTACAAGTAAAGATGAGAATGACCCATGGGTAGTAGTTTTATATGTATTAAAGATGGTTTCTTTAATTAAAGATGAAATACCTTTTATTATTTGGGAAAACTATAGTGATAAATACAAAGATAAAATATTTATAGATTATGAAAAAAAATCTATTAATACATATCAAGGAATAAGTGCTAGAAAAATGTATGATTTTATAGAAGAGAATGTATTTAATTTAGATTATTTAAGAAGTGCTAAATTAAGTAGAACTCCATGTAAATAAATATTTATAAAAATAAACTAAAAATAGTAGTTTATTTTTTTTCTTTCTAGTATAATACTTATGTAACATTATTTATGAATGTTATAAAATTTAAAAAGAAAGGAGGTTAGAGGAAAATGAAGAAAATACTTAGTTATTTTATATGCTTTTGTTTTGTTTTTAATTATGTAGGTGGATATTATTTATTTGCTTTAGAGTCACTTCATGAAAACCAAACTACTATAGATAATAAAGTAAATGAAAGTAAAATGGGGGATTTAACTGGTAATTTAGAATTAGATTTAAAGTTAAGTTTACCTATTCAAAATACTTTAAAAACAGACTTAAATGTAAAGTTAACAGATTTAGATAATAACACTTTAAATATAAACATAGATGACTATGATGAACCTGTAAGGAAGACTATGAGTTATCAAGGGCAAAATGTAGAAGTACTTGTAAGAAAACTTGATGAACAAGGGTTAGATTTAGGTGGCTTAGATGAAGAAAATCATATGGTATATATAGGCATTACTGTTTACGGAATTAAGACAGGCAACTATACAGTTAGTTATCATGGGGACGGGTACAGGCCATTTTATGTATCTGTAACACTAGATGATTATTCTAAGCGTGTAAGTTTGTCTAATACTGCTGGTATGTTTGAAGCAGGAGAAGTAAACGATGATAATACTGTAAATGATATAGATAAAGAAATCATTTTAAAACATTTCGAAAGTGAAGAAAAGAAATATGATTTAAACCGTGATGGTGTAGTAGATGTGGCTGATTTAAACTACATTACTGCTATTATTAATGGTGAAAAAGAAAGCGCTAGTATAGTTGATACTTCTTATATAATTGATACTAATAATGTTAAATTTACTGGAACAGATGTATCCCAAAATGATGATGGGTCTCTTAGTTTCGCGGCCATGAACGAAGGCGAGATTACAGAAGAAAACCCAGCTTCATTAGATATAGAAATGGATAGTTCTGTGCTTATGAGCGAGATACGTTTAGAAGTAGGAGAAGAAAATGTTCCAGAAGAAATGGACATTAGTGTAGAATTAGAAGATGGAACTATACTAGATGATATTCACAAAAGTAATGAAATAAAAAATGATACACATAATTTTACAGATAAAAGTTCTCCAAATACTATAGTAATAGATCTTGGAAAACAAGTCGCGGTTAAAAGAGTAACTATTAAAGTAACTAAATCATCAAATAAAAATTTAGCAGAGATTGCTAAAGTCGACTTTTTAAATAATGTTTATGAAGAAGTTCCTAAACCTAATATTGAAAAGCCTACTAATGTGAATGTAATACCTGCTAGTGAAAAGATGACTGTTACTTTTGATAATATGTCTAATGTTACTGGATATGAAATTTTACTTCAAGAAGTAAATAATGATAATATTATGTCTAATACTATTTATCAAACTACTTATAATACTTTTACAATAGAAGAACTTGATAATTATCAAGAATATTATGTAAGTGTTCAATCTGTTAATGGAGACTGGAGAAGTGAGCCTTCTGATATTGTAAGCGTTACACTTGTTCCAAATAGAAAACCACCAAAGGTTGATATGGTAGTACTAACTCCCGTATATGCTGGATTTAATATAGGTTGGAAAAGTATGAAAGATACTTTAAGTTATAATTTATATTATAAAGAAGAAAGTGAAAGTGAATACACTGTAGTTAAAGACATAAAAGCAAGTAGTTATGAACTTAGAAATTTAAAAGTTAAAGCTACTTATCAAGTATATATAACTGGTAATAATGATTTAGGAGAAAGTGAGTCTTATACTATTGTTAGTGGTGAAACTAAAAATGCAGACCCAACTATTTATCCAAAGTATAAACTAATTAATACTTCTAATGGATATCATATGTTAACTAGCCATATAAAAGACGTCGTATATAAAGATGGTGAGATGGTAAATGGAGATAAGTTTTCTATAGTAGATGATGACCATTTATCATATTGGTATAAAAATTTATGGGATGCTGGTGGCGGCTATTATAAAGAAGGTACACCAATTATAGTGTTAGACCAAGAGTATAAATTAAAAGATTTTGTAGTAACTGTTCCAGATAATTATAATCATGCATTATATCAAGCTAAAGTATTTTATTACGATGGTGATAAAATGAATGGTAGTACAGCAAAAACTATGGCTGCTAATATTGTAAGGAAGACTGATTCTAATGGAAGAATTTATTTCTTTATAAAATGTTTAGAACCTATAACTACTAGCAGGGTACAAATTGCTTTATCTACTTATTCAGGTGGTAATGTTCAAATGAGTGAAGTAAAAATATATGAATATGATTCACTTGAAGAAGATGTGGCTAAATTATTTAAAGATGATTTAAGAGTTGAACTTAATAGTAATGTTAATATTAAAACTATAGAAGATTTAGAGAAAAGGGCTAATACTATAGATGAAAATAGTAATGAATATCACTATGAAAGAGATACTATTTTAAAAGATTTAGAGTATGCTAAACAAATATTAAATGATACTAATGTAAATGATGTAATAGAAATAAGTCCTAAGATAAGTAATCAAAATGATAAACATTTAGGTTTTGCTATGAGTATTAGTGACTATCAACCACTTGGTATTGCGGCAAGAGCTGGAGAAGAACTTGTTATCTATGTAGGTAGTACAGGTAATGTTATGCCAGAACTTGTATTTACTCAATATTATGCTGAAGCTAATAAGTGGAATCAAACTTATAGTGTACCACTTCATAAAGGACAAAATATAGTTACTGTTCCTACTATTGGAGCTAATAGTAGTGAAAGAGGCGGTTCTGTTTATGTAAGATATCCGAAGGCTACTGGTAGTGAAACTATAAAAATTCGTGTAAGTGGTGGAGAAAAGATACCTTATCTAAATTTATATAATGTAACAGATGAAAGTACTAGAAAATCTTTAATAGAGAAGTATATTACAGAACTTAAGAGTTATGTTAATAGTTTAGAGGGAATCTATTCTAGTGAAGGATTAACATTTAATAAGAAATTTAGTGTTCTTAATTCTACTGAAATTGCTACAGATGAAGGACTATTCTCAATTCCCGCAACTGCTACATATGAAGCTATTTCTAAAGACTCAAGTGAGTTAAATACTCAAGTTAATATGATAAATGAAAGCACTTTAGCATTTGATGAAATGGTTAATATGTTCTACAGACACAAAGGTTTATCACATGATACTAACGTTTCAACTGATAAAGCACCAACAAGTAGGATAAATATCCGTTATATGAAAATGTTTGATGGAGCATTTATGTATGCTGGAGGACTTCATATAGGTATTGAGTATGAATCTACTAAAGGTCTTTTAGGTGGTAAAAAGTATGAAAGTGAAGACTTTAATGGATACTTCGGCTGGGGTATAAGCCATGAAATTGGTCACCAAATAAATCAAGGTAAATTAGCTACTGCTGAAGTTACAAATAATGTCTATGCATTACTCGCACAAACTGCTAATGATAAGAGTGAATCTAGGTTAGAAGTTAATAATTTCTATCCAAAGATTTATGAAAAAGTTACAAGTGGTACTACAGGTAAAGCTACAAATGTGTTTGTTTCTTTAGGTATGTACTGGCAATTACACTTAGCATATGACGATAATCTAACATTTACAGATCGTGACTCTATTTATTCAAGAATTAATAAATTAAGTAGAAGTAATAATTTATCTGGAACTAAAGATGAATTACTTATCATGTATGCAAGCGATGCTGCAGGAGAAAACTTAATTCCATTCTTTGAAAAATGGGGTTATGTAATAACTCAAAATGTAAGAGATTATATTAATAGTAAAGATTATAAAGATAAGTATTCTAAAGCTATATGGTATTTAAATGATGAAGCAAGACGTAAAAGAATTAATAATGTAAGTGCTATCGATAGTGATACTTTAGTTACTGCAAGTTTTGGTCAAGTTGATACTCAAAATAAGAGAATTACTCTTAACTTTAGTGTTAACAAAGATGATGATAAAATACTAGGATATGAAATTATTAGAAATGGTGAAGTTATAATGTTTACTACAGAAAACACATTTACTGATATAGTAGGAGCTTTAAATAATCAAGCTGTTACTTATAAAGTAGTAGCCTATGACTATCTTCTTAATAAGACTAAAGAATTTGTATTAGATGAAGTTAAAGTAAGTCATGATGGAAGTATAGTTAAAGATAATTTTGATATTGAAAGTAACTATAAAGGTGAAAGTGATAATGTAGATACTGAAAAAGAAGACTTTAATTATGAAGATTTATCTGTTAAATATTTAATTGATGGAGATGAATCTCTTGGATTTAACGGTAGTGTTAAAATCGATGAAAAAGATAGTAACTTACCATATATAATAATTGATTTAAATAGTAAACTTGCATTATCTGGTATTAAATATAAAGCTTTAGTAACTGATGGTGTATTAGATAGTTTTACTATAACTGATTATCAAGTATATGTAAGTACTGATAGAGAAAAGTGGATTTTAGCTAAAGAAGGTACATTTGATTTAAATCTAAGTAATGATTACACTAATATAGTTTACTTTGATAAAGAAGGAACTACTGGTGGTAATCAATTATATACTTATAATGATATATCATATGTAAAAATAGTTTCTAAAAATAATAGTGGTATAAGTGGTAGTGAGATAGATTTAATCGCTCCTCCTGGAGATGATGTAAGTTTAGACGAAAGTGGATATGGTATACTAGAAAGTGACTACTACTATAATGTAGATGGGGAAGAAACTCCTAGTAAAATCGAAAAAGGTAGTGTAGTATTTACTGGTAAGTATCGTGGTAATCCAGCATTTAATGTTGTAATTTTAGTTGATGCTGATACTGGAGAGATATTATTTGAAGAGGCAGAAGGTTTATTATTTGCAGAACTTACAAGTGAAGGCACTGTATATGACGTACATGATGGATACTGGGTATTTGCTATGTCACAAGAAGAATATAAGAGCCTTATAGGTAAAAATGTAAGAGCAGAGTTATATAGAGTAGATGACCCATTATCACTTGACGGTCAAAGACTTACAAGTACATCACTATCTATTAAGAATTTACCAGAAATTAATGAGTTACATAATATTAAGTTAGGGGAGGAATAGTTTATGAAAAAATGTATGTTTACTATATTTTCTATATTTTTATTCTTCCAATGTCTTACTAGCTTACATGCTAGTGGAACACTTACTTTGAATGAACTCAGTAGTGGTAAAATAAATGCTACTATTTCTACAACTTCTGGTTATGTAAGTGGTTTTGATTTAAGTATTAAAGTTAGTGGAAATGTAGAGTTTGATAGTATTAAATGGAATAGTGAATTAAAAAAGTATGATACTAAAGTAACGTATGAAAATAATATTATACGTTTAATTCTAACTACTGGTAAACAAGTTAATTTACTTGATAGAGATGGAGACGTTGATTTGGGAGTTTTAGTGTTTAATAATAAGGGTAGTAATAGTACGAGTTATAGTTTAGAACTTAGTAGTTTAACTATTATTGATGGAACTTATAAATCAGAAGTAATGAGTCCGTTAAGTACTAATAATGATTCTTATCAAATTAAATATGAAGAAAATACTACAAGTCAAGATAATCCTCCTAGTAGTGAAGAAAACACTCAAAATGATACTACAGATTCTAATGAAAACTATAATGTAATAAATCAAGAAACTACTACTAATCAAAGTGAAGAAGTAAAAAACGAAGAAGAAGTAGAAAATAAAGAAGAAAAAGAAACTACTAATAAAGAAGAAATTATAACAAATAAAGATATACAAGATGAAGAAACTACAACTGATAATAAAAAAAGTAGCAATATTTTAATAAAAATATTAATTCCTGTTATTATCGTTTTAGTAGCTATATCATTTGTTATATATGTAAGAAAATCTAATGAACAAGAAAGAAGACAAGGACTTTAATAGTTCTTGTCTTTTAAAATTAATCTAAACTTTCTAATATATCAGAAACTCTATCTTTTAAATCTATTACTAATTCTTCAAAATCATCTATTCCTTTTTTATTAATATATTTAATTAAATTATTTATTTTATCTATAGTTTTATTTGCGTGTTTTTTCATTAGTTTATTATTATCAAATTCGTCTAATTTAATTATATCTAAGTCGATTTCGTCTAATTTTTTATCAATATATTCAACTACATTTTCTTCTTTTAAATTTTTTAATTTTTTCTTAATCTTACATATACTTTCTTTAAATTCTTTTCTAGTTTCTTTACCACTTTGAGGGGCTAATAATATCCCAGCAATTCCTCCAATTACGATACCTGTTCCAAAAGCAGTTATTATTTTAATATTTTCTTTTCTCATATTCTCTCCTTATCTATAATTATTATATCACTTAGTTATATAAAATATTAATAAAAAAGAAGATATTTACATATTTTCTTCGTCAATTATACTTTTAGGATAAGGTTCTCTTTTATCAGTTAAATATAGTAAATAATCAATGCTAGTATTATAATACCTAGCAAGTTTTTTTAATATTGAAGTAGGTATATCTAGTCCTTCTGTTTCATAATAAGAATAACCATTTTGAGACATATTTAAATATTTAGCAATATCTTTTTGAAGTAAATCATGTTCTTCTCTTAAGTCTTTCAATCTATTCATATGCACGCCTCTTTCGTATATATTTAACCATAACTCAAACTGAGATATTAGAATATATCATAAAATATGATATTGACATATTCAACAATAAATAGTAATATATAAATAGATATCATATTTTATGATATGGAGGTTAAAATGAAAAAAAGAAATTTAATAATATTAACAAGTATATTACTTACAATAATACTAAGTACAAGTTATGCAATATTTGTGCTTAATACTAAAGAATACAAAGCAAGCGAGTTACTTGTAAGTAATTTATTATATGGAATACAAATAGATAATCAAAATACAACAACAGTAACAACTTCAGAAACAAAAGTAGTAACAATAAAAATAACAAGTTTAAATGGAATAGATAGTAAATATAGTTTAGAGTATAGAATAACAGATGGTAACTCTAATGCAAAAGTATATTACTTAAATAGTACAACAGATAATCCAACAGGAGAAGTAAATAAATATGAAAATGGAAAAAATACAAAAGAAATAAAAGTAGTAATAGAAACAGACAGTAATGTAACAGTAGAATTTAATGTAAGTGGAGGATATAAAGGAAGTCAAGAAGTAGGAACTACTACAAATTACATAGCAGTAAGAAATAAAGGGTATGAAGTAACAGTAAATGTAACAGGAGGGCATGTAGATAAAAGTCCAAAACAAGTAGAAGAGAATGGCACAATAACATTTAATGTTACAGCAGAAGATGGATACACAACAGAAGAAATGACAGTAGATGGTGAATGTACAATAGATGGAGATACAGTAAAAGCAGAAACAGTAACACAAGATATGACATGTACAGTAACATTAGCTGAAGATAAACCAACACTAGCAGAGCAAGTATATGAAATTATGAAAAAACAATATCCAAAAACGATAGATACACAAAGGGCAGATTTTAGTAGTACTAATACAACAGCCAGTGCATACTATGAAGATGGAAACTTCATAGAAAGCAGTATAGCAGGAGCAGATAAATTAATGGACAAAGTATATTATTATAGTGGAGCAGTAACCAACAACTGGGTATCATTTGCTGGATTTTACTGGAGAATAATCAGGACAAATGAAGATGGAAGTTTGAGATTATTGTATGGAGGTTTGGCTAGTGAGTCAGGCACGAGTGCGTCTCAATTCACCGGTGGAGGATATTATCAAGAATATGGGATAGGTACAAGATACGTAGGGTTTAAATATGGAAGTACTGGAAATTTAATCAATAATAGGGGTAATAGTACTAACACGACAATACTGGGTTCTGATACGGACACAAACTTATACACATTAAATGGCTGGTTTAATCAAAAAATAAAAACTTCATATGGTTCATACATAAGTAAAACAGCAGTGTATTGTAATGATAGAGCAACATCTAACTATCAATCTCGCGGTGTAATGACTTATGCTGCTCTAGATCGATCAGCAAGAGAAATCTCGAGACCGAGTTACAGGTGCGGAGTAGATTATCAAGGAAATTTAATAGAAACTTTACAAGCAGAAGAAGACAAATTTAGTGGAATGAATAGTAGCGCACTATTAAAAAATCCAATAGGATTAATGACTGAGGACGAAATCGTATATGCTGGTGGAAAGCCAGGTTGGAGCTTGAAATCTCCATATGCATATTATTACGCGAGCAGTCGTGGATTTAGTTGTTCGAATCGTTGTTGGTGGCTAATGAGTCCGGCTCATGTTCAGGACGGGGACCAAGCAAACGTGTACCAAGTAGAACCCGATGGTAATTATCCTGGCGGGCTATACCCTAGAGAAGTATTCGAATCGTGCATGATTCGTCCAGTAATTTCTCTAAAATCCTGTGTAACCCTATCTGACGCAACAGGTGAGGTAAATTTTGCTGATGGAAAAGAAATTAATGACCCATTTGTTGTCCAACCAATCTCAGCTAAATGTGCCGCTGCTAATAACTAAGGTGATATCATGACAGAAGAGATGATAAATAAAAAAGTAGGAAATAATATAAAAAGATATAGATTACTATATAATATAGATAAAGGTAATATGACACAAAGAGAATTAGCCAAGCGTATTGGTGTTAGTACTTCACTTATTGGAGGACTTGAAAGTAATAATTTAAGCCAAGGTATCAGCATATATAACCTATACAAAATAAGTGAAGTACTAAGAGTTCCTATAAATAAATTTTTTGAATAAAAAGTAATTAGTAACAAAAGACTAATTATTTTTTTATCAAGATTACTGACAAATATATACATTGCATACATAATTTGTATATGTTATCCTAAATATGAAAAATATAAAATATTATAAAGGCTAAATATAGCAATGATACGGACATTTTTAATTGTGTCCGTATCATTTAACATATAATTATATTATTACTCTTAAAAAAAATTCTATTACGAAAAATTGAAA
>CANRHY010000023.1 GCA_947630515.1 uncultured Bacilli bacterium | reverse complement strand
GACATTGTCTGCGGTATGATATAATGAATAAAGAATGAGAGGAGGTAGCATGAAAAAAGATTGGTATCAAACTACTATTAAAGAAACATACAAATTATTAAACACGAGTAGTAATGGACTAAGCACTCTAGAAGCCTCCAAAAGACTAAAAGAAGACGGAAAAAATATTCTTCCTAAAGGAAAAAAGAAAACATTTCTAAAAGTATTTATAGGTGAATTTAAAAGCCCAATAGTAATAATATTATTAATTACTATGGTTTTATCATTTATAGTAAAGGAATACGTAGATGGAACATTTATATTTTTAGTAGTAGTACTTGATGCCTTACTAGGTGCAGTACAAGAATGGAAAAGTAATAAAAATGCTGAAGCACTAAAAAATTTAATAAAAGTAAAAGCTAAAGTAATAAGAGATGGAATTGAAACAGAAATACTTTCAGAAGACTTAGTAAAAGGTGATATAGTTTTAATTGAATCAGGTAGTAAAGTACCAGCAGATTTAAGACTAACAGAAGTACAAAACCTAAGTATAGACGAGTCCGTATTAACAGGTGAATCTATAGCTAGAGAAAAAACAAGTGAAACAATAAATGAAGAAGTAGTGATAAATGATAGATCCAACATAGCCTATGTAGGAACCGTAGTCATGAGAGGAAGAGGGATAGGCGTAGTAGTAGAAACAGGTGCTCATACTGAAATAGGAAAAATAGCTAAAGAAGTACTAACAAAAGAAGACACAGAATCTCCTTTAGAAATAAGAATGAAAAAATTCACAAAAGAGTTAGGAATTTTAGTTGGAGTAATTGCTTTAATAATCGCAGTGATACTTTACTATAAAAACTATGCTCCAAGAGAAATATTCTTCTTAGTAGTAGCCTTATCAGTTTCTGCAATACCAGAAGGTCTTCCGGTAGTACTTACACTTTCTCTTTCAATAGCCTCTAATAAAATGGCAAAAGAAAACGTTCTTGTAAAAAAACTAAACTCAGTTGAAGCCCTAGGAAGCGCTACAGTAATCGCAAGTGATAAAACAGGAACACTAACAATGAACGAACAAAATGCTAAAAAAATAGTATTACCTAATCAAAAAACATACGAAATAACAGGAAATGGTTATAATGGCATAGGAAAAATAAACGCTAGTAATATAGAAGAAGTACTACCCCTAATAAAAGATGGTGTATACAATAACGAGTCTCACCTAGAAAAAGTAAAAAAAGATTGGATTAGTTATGGAGACTCTATGGACATCGCACTTTTATCTTTAGCATACAAGGCAAATATAAATATAGAAGACTTAAAAAATAAAGTAGTAGGAAGAATTCCTTACGAATCAGATGCAGGATACAGTGTAGCATTTTATAAAGAAGAAAAACAAATAAAAGTTGCAGTAAAAGGAACATTAGAAAAAATACTATCATTTTCTAAAAATATGTTAGAAAACGGAAAAACAAAAAAACTAGATATAGAAAAAATAAAAGAACAAAACGAAGCTTTAGCAAAAGATGGTTACAGAGTATTAGCTTTTGCAAGTGGTGTATATAAAGACTTTAAAGAAAAAGAAAAATATAACGAAAGTGATATACCACCTCTAACATTCTTAGGATTAGTAGCATTTCTAGATCCAATCAGGCCTGATGCAAAAGAAGCTGTGCGTGAATGTGTAAGTGCTGGAATAAAAGTAGTAATGATAACAGGAGACCACCCATTAACAGCTTTTTCAGTAGCTAAAGATTTAGAAATTGCTACAAATAAAATAGAAGTAGTAACAGGGTCTACTATAGATAACGAATTACTAAAAGGAGAAAAAGAATTTGATAAATTCATAAGTACAAAAAAAGTATTTTCAAGAGTAACACCAATACAAAAACTAAAAATAGTCGAGTCATATAAAAGACTTGGTGAATTTATTGCCGTTACAGGAGATGGTGTAAATGACGCTCCAGCCCTAAAAGCTGCAAATGTTGGAATTGTAGTAGGCTCTGGAACAGATGTAGCAAAAGAAACAGGCTCACTAATAATAACAGATGACAAATTTTCAACAATAGTAACAGGAGTAGAAGAAGGAAGAAATGCTTATAATAACGTAAGAAAAGTAACATATATGCTGCTTTCTTGTGCTGTATGTGAAGTAATATTCTATGTATTATCTATATGGTTAAACTATGAAATACCACTAACAGCTATCCAACTTCTATGGCTTAACCTAGTAACAGATGGAATACAAGACGTAGCCCTTGCCTTTGAAAGTAAAGAAAAAGGAATAATGAAAGAAAAACCAAGAAACCCAAAAGAAAGCCTATTTGACAAAATGCTAATAAATGAAATCGCACTTCTTGGACTAATAATGGGTATAATAGTATTTGGAGTATGGGTTTACTTAATAGACTATTTAAAATTTGACATAACAAAAGCGAGAAGTTACATATTACTACTTATGGTATTTTTACAAAACATACATTGCTTTAACTGTAGAAGTGAAATAGAAAGTATATTTAAAAAGCCACTTAAAGAAAACAAAATGCTTTTATATGGAATAAGTGCAGTACTAATATTACAATTAATTGTAGTAGAAAACAGTTTCTTAGCTAACTTCTTAGGAACAACAAGCATAAAACTATCACACATAATCATGCTACTACTTCTAACTTTACCACTAATAATTGTATCAGAACTATATAAATTATTTGAAAGAATGAAAAGGAGAAGACAAAATATATGATGATACTTTCATGTTTAACATTACTATTATTTGGTCTATTTATACTAATATATTTTTCTGATATATTTGTAGATGCAGCAAGTTCTCTATCAATAAGACTAAGAGTACCTAAAATGCTAATTGCTCTTACCATAGCTTCCTTTGGAACATGCGCCCCTGAACTTGCTATCTCATTTAACAGCATAAGAACAGGAAACGTTGATATGACACTAGCTAACGTAATAGGTAGTTCTGTAGTAAACATACTTCTCATAGTAGGTCTTGCCGCGATAGTAAAACCAATAAAAGTAAAAACAAGAACAACAAAAAAAGAATTACCAATATTAGTTTTTATAACATTTAGTTTCTTTATACTAATATGTGATTCACTATTTAATCATGCTCACGTTGACGGTTTATCAAGAGCAGACGCGATAGTACTACTTGGTTGGTTTGCCTTTTTCTTATACTATATCATAATGACTGCAAAACACAGTCCAAAAGAACACATCTCTGTTGCTAAATTTTCACTAAAAAAATCGGTAATTCTAATAATAATAAGCTTAGTTGGAGTAGTAGTTGCAAGTGATATAGTAGTAGATAATGCTGTAGTACTTGCTGAATGTTTAGGAATAAGCCAAAAAATAATATCAATGACAATCATAGTAATAGGTACAAGCCTCCCAGAATTAATAATGACAGTTTCCTCAGCTAAAAAAGGTGAATTTGACATGGCAGTAGGAAACATAATAGGTACTAACATATTTAATATATGTATTGTTCTAGGCTTACCTATACTAATATATGGAAGTGTATCTACTGCATCTTTCACAGTAATTGATAACTTAGTAGTACTAATTTCAGCAATAATCTTTTATATCTTTGGAAGAAGTGATAAAGAACTATCAAGAAGAGAAGGAATTTTAATGGTATCTTTATTCATAATATATTATATATACATGATACTAAACTAAACGTATTAGATTTGTTACAATTTTTCTTTACAACTCTTTTTTCTTTTGATATAATACATAAGGTTTTTCTAAAAAGAGGGTGAAATAAAATGAATATAAGAAATGTAGCCATAATCGCGCATGTAGACCATGGTAAAACAACATTAGTAGACGAATTACTAAAACAAAGTGGAACATTTAGAGAAAATGAAACACATGAAGAAAGAGTAATGGACTCTAATGATATAGAAAGAGAAAGAGGAATTACAATACTTGCAAAAACAACAGGTGTAACATACAAAGGTTACAAAATAAACATAGTAGACACACCAGGACACGCTGACTTTGGTGGAGAAGTAGAAAGAATAATGCACATGGTAGATGGTGTAATTCTTTTAGTTGATGCAAGAGAAGGAACAATGCCTCAAACTAGATTTGTATTAAAAAAAGCATTAGAAGCAAAACTAAAACCAATAGTTGTAATAAACAAAGTAGATAAAGAACACGCAAGAATTAGTGAAGTAATAGACGAAGTATTAGAACTATTCATTGATTTGGGAGCAACTGATGAACAAATAGATTTTAAAGTAATATATGCAAGTGCAATAAACGGAACTTCAAGTTACAGTGAAGACTTAAGTACACAAACTCACACAATGGATCCAATATTTGAAACAATAATAGAATCAGTTCCAGCTCCAAAAGGAGACAAAGAGACACCTTTGCAATTCCAACCTGCCTTATTAGACTATAACGATTATGTAGGAAGAATGGGTATTGGAACTATTTCAAATGGAACTATCAAAGTAGGTCAAATGGTAAGTTGTGTAAGATTAGATGGAAGTATAAAACAATTTAGAGTACAAAAACTATTTGGATTTGTTGGAATAAAGAAAACTGAAATAGAAAGTGCTTCTGCTGGTGAAATAGTAGGTGTATCAGGCTTACCTGACATAGAAGTAGGTGAAACTGTATGTGAAATAGGAAAAGAAGAAGCCTTACCAATACTAAAAATTGAAGAACCAACACTACAAATGACATTTGGAGTTAACACTAGCCCTTTCGCAGGTAAAGAAGGCTCTTTACTAACCGCTAGAAAAATAGAAGAAAGACTAAAAAAAGAACTAGAAAGAGATGTAGCATTAAGAGTAAAACCAAATGATAGTGAAAGCTTTGTAGTAAGTGGCCGTGGAGAACTTCACTTATCAATACTTATAGAAAACATGAGAAGAGAAGGCTTCGAATTACAAGTATCAAAGCCAGAAGTAATCATAAAAGAAATAGATGGCCAAAAACAAGAACCTTATGAAGATGTGTTAATAGAAGCACCAAATGATACAGTAGGCGCAGTTATAGAAAGCTTAGCCCAAAGAAATGGCGTAATGTCTAACATGACTGCAGGTGAAACTACAACAAAACTTGAATATGTTGTTCCATCACGTGGCTTAATTGGATTTACTAATGAATTTATAATACTAACAAAAGGATATGGAATAATAAACCATACATTTAAAGAATATGGTCCTATAACTAGCACTAATGTAGGTGAAAGAAAACTAGGAGTATTAGTATCAATGGAAAATGGAAAATCTACCTCTTATGCCCTAGGAGCTTTAGAAGACAGAGGTGTTATGTTTATTGAACCTGGTGTCGATGTATATGAGGGTATGATAGTAGGTGAAAACAACAAAGATAATGACTTAGCAGTAAACGTAGTAAAATCTAAAAACCTAACTAACACAAGAAGTGCAAGCAAAGACCATACAGTAGTATTAAAAAGACCTAGATTATTAACACTTGAATATGCACTAGATTATATAAATAATGATGAATTAGTAGAAGTAACACCAAAGAGTTTTAGACTTAGAAAGAAAATACTAAACACAGAATTAAGAAAAAAACAAGATGCAAGAAAATAAGCCCACTAAGGGCTTTTTCCAAAGGAGCATAAATGAAAAAGAATTATGACTTAATACTAGAAGAGATAATAAAAAAAGAAAGTGGAAGAAAACCAAAATTACTTCTTCACTCTTGCTGTGCCCCATGTTCTTCTAGTGTAATAACAAGATTATATCCTTATTTTGACATAACCATTCTTTACTATAACCCAAATATCGAGCCATACGAAGAATACATAAAAAGAAAAGAAGAACAAAAAAGATTAATAAAAGAAATAGATAAAAACATAAAATTTCTAGATTGCGACTATGAAAATGAAGAATTTAAAAGAATTTCAACTGGTTTAGAAGATTGTAAAGAAGGTGGCATTAGATGTCATGCTTGTTATAACCTAAGACTACAAAAAACAGCAAAGTTAGCAAAAGAAAATAATTTTGAATATTTTGGAACAACTCTAACAGTAAGCCCATATAAAAATAGTGAAGTAATAAATGAATTAGGTAGCCTAATAGAAAACTCTACTAATATAAAATTCTTATATTCAGACTTTAAGAAAAAAGATGGATACAAAAAATCCATAGAATTATCTAAAGAATATAACTTATATAGACAAAACTACTGTGGATGTAACTATTCAAAACAAAAATAGTATAAAATAAAACTAAAAATAGTAAAATATCTTGTATAAAATCAAAAATTTTATTATAATTAATAATAGTAGGTGAAAATATGAAGAATAAAGACGGGTTTAAGTTATTCAATTTTATAATGAAACTTATATCTTGGGGTGTAATGGCAATACTACTTACCATTGCAGGTTTTTTAATTACCTATATTGGAATAAACAAAGTAGCAGAGATTAAAGGAAAAAATCCCCCACTTGGGCTATACACAATAATAAGTGGAAGCATGGAACCAAAAATAAAAGTATATGACGTAGTATTTGTGGTACGTAAAGATCCAGAAGATATAGAAGTAGGTGACATAATCTCTTATTATAGTACTAAAAAAAGTTTAGGTCATACTCCAGTAACACACAGAGTAGTTGAAAAGTTTACAACTAATAATGGAATAACATTCAGAACAAAAGGAGACGCAAATCAATCAGTAGATGACGAAATCATTGCTTCTAGTAGTGTAATAGGAACAGTAAGATTTAAAATTCCTCAACTTGGAAGAATACAATTCTTCTTAGCTAGTCGAGGAGGTTGGTTCATAGTAATATTAATTCCAGCATTAGGTATAGTTGCATATGATATAGTAAAACTATTAAAATTAATTAAAGTAAAAAATAAAATAGAAGAAGCACACGAAATTGAAGAAGAAGATAAAAAATTAAAGAAACACTAAATGGTGTTTTTTTATTTTAAAAAGGAAGAAAACTTGACAAAAAAGACTTTTTATGGTACAATTATATTAGTTTTAAGGGGGTATAGGTTGTGAAAAAAATTCATAATCAAATAATAAAATTATATTGTGAGATAATTTTTATATTAATATTTATCATGGTGTCATTTGTAATATTTCTAAAAACAGACGCTAAAAAATATGGAGATATAGCATACGCATATTCACACTTAGACGAAAAACTAGAATTAGATGTTAATAGTAGCCTTGGTTCCATTGCTATAGAAAAAGACAAAAATACATATAATAAAAATACAATAACTCTAAAAGTAAACAATAATATCAATATGAAAAAAGAGTACACACTTTATTTAAAATACAACATAAATAGCACATTAAAAGATAATAACATAAAAATAAATATAGATAATAAAATATTAAAATTAAAAGACTTAGATAAATTTACAAAAGGGGCAAGCACATATTATGTAATAACTACAGATAAAATAAAACCTTATACTATAAATACACATAAACTACACTTATACTTAGATGAAAACACAACAGAAGAAGAATTAAATAAAACTTTAGATATAGACTTTTTAGTTGAAGAAATATAGTTATTCTATATTTTTTCTTTTAATCTTGATAAAACTTATAAAATGGGTTAAAATATATATAAGATATAAAGGTGAAGAGTATGAAATTAGAAGGATTAATTAAACGCGAAATTAGTATAACTATAGTTACCGTAATCTTAGTAGCAATACTTTTTACAGCCTTTTCTTATGCAATATTTAAAGTAGACGCAGAAGGAACACCTAATACAATAACATTTGGAGATATAGCCCTTTCATTTTGTGTAAATGAACAATGTGATGAAGCAATAGATAATGTAGATAATGTAATAGGTAAAAAATTAGTTAATGGAGAAACTCAATATGTTCCAATATATCCACAAAAAGACCCAAGCACAACTGAAGAATGGAATGCATTAGACCCATATATATTTAAACTTAAAAATACAGGTTCCTTATCTTTATATATAACCCTATATTTAGAAAAAGATACAACTTCTGGATTAAGTTACACTTACAATACTGGAAGTGAAGAAGGCTTCGAATCTACGACAGTTGAATATAATACTCCAGTAAATGACGACCAAATTAAAATAGCAATTGGAGAAACAGTTGAAGGTGAATACATTTCACCTACAATTAAAACATATAACGAAACAGCTGAAGAAATTGGAAATGAAACAAAACACATACTTACAAAAAATATACTAATAGAAGCTCATGGAGAAAAAACATTTAAATTATATGCATGGCTAAAAGAAGACGCAGAAAATTCTGCTCAAGGAAAATATTTTGTAACAAAAATAAGCGCAAGAGGAGAATACTTACCAGAAGAATTAAAGCCAACTTCAGAAAATGGATAAAAATTAAAAATTTAGACCAAAAATCTAAATTTTTTTGTTAAATACTAATACTAAGCCTTGATTAAATCTAAAAAATAAGTTAAAATAATAATTGTAGGATAAAAAACCAAAAGGTGAATAAAATGAAATTAGAAAAATTGATAAAAAGAGAAATTAGTATAACTATAGTTACAGTTTTAATAGTAGTTCTATTATTTATATCTTTTTCATATGCAATTTTTAAAGTAGACGCTGAAGGAGAAGCAAAAACAATAACTTTTGGTAATATAGCTATGTCTTTTTGTATAGACGAGACTTGTGATACAGGACTAGAAGAAAATGTGGATAACATTATAGGAACAAAGAAAAATGAAGATGGAAGTACTTCTTATGTACCAATATATCCACAAACAGATCCGACTACTCCAGAAGAGTGGAGTGCATTAGACCCTTATACATTTAAACTAAAAAATACAGGCTCTTTACCATTATATGTAACTCTATATTTAGAAAAAGATACAACCTCTGGATTAGAGTTTACAACAAATACAAGTAAAGATGGCTATGAATTTGAAAATAAATATAACGTTGCTGTAGATGATGACCAAATTAAAGTAGCAATTGGAGAAGATGGAGTTGAAACTCCAACGACTAATATATTTGGCCAAATAGAAAAAGTAGAAGGAACTGAAAAACATATACTTACTAAAAACATATTAATAGAAGCTAATAATGAAAAAACTTTCCATTTATACGCATGGCTAAGAAATGATGCTAATAATGCAGCTCAAGGAAAATACTTTGTAACAAAAATAAGTGCTAAAGGTGAATACTTACCAGAGGAAAAAGTACCTAAAGAATAAAACATTTAGACTAATAATCTAAATGTTTTTCAATTAAACTAATAATTAAATATAAAACTATAGAAAGAATTAGTAATATTATAATGCCACTCATAACTAAAGTTAAATTGAATACTTGGCTTCCATAAAGAATTAAATATCCAACACCAGCTTTACTTGTAAGAAATTCACCCATCACAACACCAATTAAACATAAACCAATATTTATTTTAAAAGTATTAATTATTATTTTAACATTACTAGGAATAACCAAAAGAGTTAATATATCTTTTTGACTAGCATTAAAACTCTTAAAAAGTTTTAACATACTCTTATTAGTATTCTTAAATCCTACATAAATACTTTCAATACTTACTATTAAAGAAATTAACACAGCCATCAAAATAATACTTTTCCCATTAGCGCCCACCCAAATAATTATAATTGGCCCAAGCGCTACTTTAGGTAAACTATTTATTAAAACTAAATAAGGTTCTACTATTTTTGCTAAAGTTTCACTTTCATAAAGAATAATTGAAAATAAAATACTAATAATCCCAGTAATACTAAATGCTAATACTGTTTCTTTTAACGTAACCAAAATATGCTTAACTAATTCTCCACTTTTTGCTAAATTAAATATAGTTTTAAAAATAGCTGAAGGGTAACTTGTAATAAAAGTATTAATAACACCACATTTAGCAAGTACTTCCCATAAAATAAGAATAATAACCCCTATAAATATTTGAAAAAATCTTATTAAAACTTTATCTCTTTTATATTTTTTAACAAACGCTTTTTGTTTCTCACTCATCAATATCCCTCCATAATAGGTCATAATATTCTGTAAATTCTTTAGCTTTTCTATTATGTATAGGATTTTTTTTATCTGTTAAATTAATTTCATATATACTTTTTAATTTAGCTGGTCTTTTAGATAAAACTACAACTCTATCAGACATACTAATTGCTTCAGCAATATCATGAGTAACCATAATCGCAGTTATTCCCTCTTCCTTAATAATAGAATAAATATCATCGCTTACCTTAAGTCTAGTTTGATAATCAAGTGCTGAAAATGGCTCATCTAGAAAAATCAAATCAGGTTTAGTAGCAATAGTCCTAATAAGCGCGACTCTTTGTCTCATACCCCCTGACAAACTACTAACTTTTTTATTTAAAAAACCATTAAGACCATACTTATTTAAAAGATATTTAACATAATTTAAACTACTATTATCTAATTTCTTTTCTAATTTTAAACCTAAAATAGCATTTTCATAAACACTAAGCCATGGAAGAAGTGCATCTTCTTGAAGCATATAACTTGTCTTAACACTATCTTTAAATCTAATACTACCTGTATAGTCTTTATCTAGTCCACTTATAATATTAAGAAGAGTTGATTTTCCACACCCACTTGACCCAATAATAGAAATAAATTCCTTTTCTTTAACATCGAGAGAAAAGTTATCAATAGTTAGAACTTCTCCATTTAAACTATTATAACTTTTACATAAATTTCTAATAGATAAAATATTACTATTCATTAAAACTATTATCTACTATCAAATCAAAATCTATTCTCTTAGTTAAAGCACCATTATATTCCATTAAATCAAGTAAATTATTATATGCGTCTTCTTTAATATATGTAGTATCCCACCAACTATCAGCATTTTTATATCTTTCTATAGATTTAACTAAATCATTATAAGAAGTATCAGGAAATTCACTTTCAATCACTTTAGCTATATCTTCACTTGTATTATTTTTAACATACTCAAGTCCCCTTCCTATAGCCTTAACAAAACCTTTTATAACATTTTTATTATTTTTAATATAGCTTTTCTTAGCGTGAAATACTGTATAAGGAACTTCTCCACTTAACTTAC
>CANRHY010000022.1 GCA_947630515.1 uncultured Bacilli bacterium | reverse complement strand
GTATTGGAGGCGATGGGCAAGTCGGTGGTGCGCGTCGGCGAGGTCGGCGCCGGCAACACGGCGAAGCTGGCGAACCAGATGATCGTGGCCTGCAACATCCGCGCCGTGGCCGAGGCGCTGACGCTGGCGCAGAAGGCGGGCGTCGATCCGGCGCTGGTGGTGGAGGCCATCCGCGGCGGGCTGGCGGGCTCCGCCGCGCTCAACGCCAAGGCGCCGATGATGATCGCCGGCGACGACAGGCCCGGCTTCAAGGTGGATCTGCACATCAAGGATCTGGACAACGCGCTGGACTGCGCGCACGCGGTGGGCGCGCCCGCGCCGATGACGGCGTCGGTGCGGGAGGTGCTTGAGTGGCTGCACGCCAACGGCAGCGGCAGCGCGTACGTGTTCCACGTGGGCGGCTCTTACCTCCCTGGTCGGTTGAACTACAACCGCGTCAACAACACTTACGCCGTGCGTCCGGTAGTTTCTTTGAAATCTTGCGTTCTGCTTTCTGATTCGACTGGAACCGCAGACGACCCTTTCGTGGTTCAAACAATTTCTGGAGAATGCGCTGCTACTAATAACTAAGGGGGAAATATGACAGAAAAAATGATAAATAAAAGAGTAGGAAATAATATAAAAAGATATAGATTATTATATAATATAGATAAAGGTAATATGACACAAAAAGATTTAGCTGAAAGAATAGGTGTTAGTACTTCACTTATAGGTGGACTTGAAAGCAACAACTTATCACAAGGTATTAGTATATACAATTTGTATAAAATAAGTGAAGTACTAAGAGTTCCAATAAATAAATTTTTTGAATAAGAAATTTCTACAATAAATTTCTAGTAATAATTGACAATAAAACTAAAATTTTGTAAAATTATTACTAGAATAGAGGTGGCAGGTGTGAAGAAAACACTTAAAAATATTAACATAACTTTAATAAGTCAATTAGTATTATCATTAATAGTTTTACTAATTGGAATATTAGTTATGGCATTTAAAAGATTCGGTTTGGTTGATATTAACTTATACGTATCATTACTATTTTATATCTATGCTTTCTTTAGCATAATAGCTTATTTTATAAAAAGAAAAGAAGACGATTACGAATTATTATTACTATCTTTAATAAATATAATAACAGCTACATTTGTCTATGTATTTAGAGAAGATAACCTATCTATGATTCTTGGTGGAGCAATGTGTATGTACACAGTATTACTTGTCATAAATCGTGGATACAAAGTAGTAGTTTTAAGTAAAGAAAATAGTTATATGTGGATAATTAAATTTATAGTAACATTCTTAATAGCATTCTTAGGTATATTAACAGCTTCTAATTTATTTAATGACATAACAGTACAAACATTATTATTTGGATATTACTTTATAAGTTTAGGTTTCATGTTAACAATGGAAAACGTAATAGAAATGGTAGTAACAGAAGAAGCATTTAAAAGAATACTATATAAAATAGTAAAAGATGATGAACAAAGTCCAAGTGATTTAAATCTAGAAGAAATAAAAAAAGAATTAGATATAACACCAATTGAAGTAAAAGAAGAAAAAGTAAGTACAAAAAAGAAAGTTTCAAAACCAAAAACAACAGCAACTTCAAAAAAATCTACAACTAAAAAAACAGCGCCTAAAACTAAAAAGACCGAAGTGTTAGCTACTTCTACAAAAACACAAAAAAGCGCATCAAAAAAGACAACATCAAGTACAAAAACAAAAACACAAACAAAAAGAAAAGTAGGAAGACCTAAAAAAACTAAGTAGTCGTTGAGACTGCTTTTTTTTAAAAAATTTGTACTATTAAATTAAAACTATAATATATATTACTAAGGGGGAAATAAAAATGGATATAATAAAAGTATCTAGCAAAAGTGCGCCACAAAAAGTAGCAGGTGCAATAGCTAACTTATTTAGAGAAAGGGACGAAGCGGTAGAAATGCAAGCAATAGGTGCAGGAGCATTAAACCAAGCAATTAAAGGTATAGCAATAGCAAGAGGATTTGTCGCACCTACTGGAAAAAATCTTGTCTGTACCCCAGCATTTAGTGACATAACTATTGATGGAGAAGAAAGAACTGCTATAAAATTAATAATCGAGGCTAAGTAGCCTTTTTCTTTTTAATTTATAAACATTGACATACTAACATAAACTTCTTATAATTAAAATAGAAACGAGGTAAATATGATAGTACTAAATACTAAAGAAAATTCTATTCAAAAAAAGAAAAAACAAACATTTCTAGTTAAAACAAATGATTTTAATGAGCTCGTATATGAAAAATTAAAAGAAGCAGAGTTAGAAATGAATAATACTAATAAAAGATATTCTAAAGAAGATATTTTAAAAAGCATGCGCAATATAATAGGTTAGAGTTTTCTAGTCTTTTTCTTTTTCCAAAAAAGTGTTATACTTATACTATAGGAGTTACTATGAAGAATAAAAAAGGTTTTACATTAATGGAATTATTAGCTGTAATCGGGCTTTTATCAGCATTAAGTACTGTATCTTTTTATAATGTAAATAAAATTAGTGAACAAAGAAAACAAAAAGAATTAAATATATTAATAAATAATGTAGAAGAAAATGCTAACTTTTATATAATAAATAATGATGAAATAAGAACTAAACTTTTAAATAAAGAAGAAACTACAGAATGTACAACTTTAGAAACACTACAAAATGAAGGGCTACTTGAACAAACTATTATAAACCCTGTAACTAATGAACAAATCCCTTCTAGCACTTGTGTAAATTCAAAATTAGATGAAAGTGGAAAAATAATATCTACATTTGTAATAGAATAAAATTTAAAAAAATCAAAAAAACACTTGACTATCAAAAACTTGTTTGATAATATATAAATGTCTTTTCGAATAAAAGAAAGAAATTATGAAATAATAAAAACAAGGGAAGTAGATTTATATGGATAAAGATAAAATAGTAATAAAAGGTGCTAGAGAGAATAACTTAAAAAATATAGATATAGAAATACCTAAAAATAAATTAGTAGTAATGACTGGTGTAAGTGGAAGTGGTAAAAGTAGTCTAGCTTTTGATACAATATATGCAGAAGGACAAAGAAGATACGTAGAAAGCCTAAGTGCTTATGCACGTCAATTTTTAGGTAATATGGAAAAACCTGAAGTAGATTCAATTGATGGCTTAAGTCCTAGTATTAGTATTGACCAAAAAACAACTAACAAAAACCCTAGAAGTACAGTAGGAACAGTAACTGAAATATATGACTACCTTCGTCTTCTTTTCGCACGTATTGGCACTCCTTACTGTCCTACACATAAAATACCTATAAAAAGCCAGTCTATAGAAGAAATGGTAAACAAAATATTTGAATACCCTGAAGGAACTAAAATAGAAGTATTAAGTCCTATAGTAAGAGGAGAAAAAGGAACGCATAAAGATTTACTAGATGACTTAAGAAAAGAAGGATTTGTAAGAGTAAGAATAGATGGAGTAGTAAGAGACTTAAGTGAAGACATTAAACTAGAAAAAAACATTAAAAATACAATAGAAGTAATGGTTGACAGGATGGTTGTAAAAGAAACGTCTAGAAGTAGACTATTTGAATCTATTGAACTAAGTACAAAAATGGCAAAAGGAAAAGTAATCATAAACGTATTAGGGGATAAAGAAATACTTATGAGTGAATCTTTTGCTTGCCCATTTTGTAACTTTAGCATAGAAGACTTAGAACCCCGTATGTTTTCATTTAACAGCCCTTACGGAGCTTGCCCTGATTGTAAAGGTCTTGGAGTAAAAATGAGTATAGATGAAGACTTACTAATTCCAGATAAAACTAAAAGCATAATGGACGGAGCTGTTGCCTCCTTCCAAAGTGCGGAAACACTAAACATATATTATAAAAAATTATCAAGTGTAGCAGAATATTATAACATTGATTTACATAAACCTGTCAAAGATTTGACAAAATTCGAACATGATACAATATTCTATGGTTCAAAAGATAAACTAGATTTAACAGTACACACAAGAAGTGGTTCAACCCTAAAAAGCCATGACTATTTTGAAGGAATAATAACTAACCTAGAAAGAAGATATATGGAAACAGCAAGCCCTAGTATACGTGAGTGGATTGAAAACTATATGACTGAGCTTCCTTGTGATACTTGTCATGGTGCAAGATTAGATGAAAAAATACTAAATGTTTTTGTAGGTGGAAAAAACATATATGAAGTAACTAACTTAAGTATTAGAGACTTAATAACTTTCTTTGATAAACTAAAACTAAATGAATCTGAAAAAGAAATATCATTTCTAATACTAAAAGAAATAAAAGAAAGACTTAACTTCTTACATAACGTAGGACTAGATTACTTAACACTATCAAGAAGTGCAGGAACACTTTCAGGTGGTGAATCACAAAGAATAAGACTTGCAACTCAAATAGGAAGTAAATTAAGTGGAATACTTTATGTATTAGATGAGCCAAGTATTGGACTTCACCAAAGAGATAACGATAAACTAATTGCCTCTTTAAAAGAAATGAGAGACTTAGGTAACACCCTTATAGTAGTCGAGCACGATACTGACACAATGCTAGCAAGTGACTACATTATAGATATAGGCCCAGTCGCTGGAGAAAAAGGTGGATACGTAGTAGCTAAAGGCACTCCAGAAGAAATAATGAAAAATGAAAGTAGCTTGACAGGACAATACTTAAGTGGAAAACTAAAAATAGAAGTACCTAAAAAAAGAAGAAAAGGAACTGGAAAATATATAGAAATAAAAGGGGCTAAAGAAAATAACCTAAAAAATATAAATGTAAAAATACCAAGAGGAACATTTACCTGTGTAACCGGGGTAAGTGGAAGTGGAAAAAGTAGCCTTATAAATGAAATACTTTATAAAAAACTATCTTCTACAATATATCATTCTAAAGAAAAACCAGGTAAATTTAAAACGATAAAAGGAATAGAAGACGTAGATAAAGTAGTATACATAAGCCAAGACCCAATTGGAAGAACTCCAAGAAGTAACCCAGCTACTTATGTAGGATTATTTGACCTTATTAGAGACGTATTTACTGAAACCAAAGAAGCAAAAATGAGAGGATACACTAAAAGTAGATTTTCATTTAACGTAAAAGGTGGAAGATGTGAAGCTTGTAATGGAGATGGAGTTAAAAAAATAGAAATGCATTTCTTACCAGATGTGTATGTTCCATGTGATATATGTCACGGAAAAAGATACAATAAAGAAACACTAAACATAAAATTTAAAGGACTTAACATAGCAGAAGTATTAGACTTAAGAGTAGACGAAGCCTTAAAAGTATTTGAAAATGTCCCTAAAGTAAAAAGAATATTAGATACTATGCACGACGTAGGACTAGGTTACATAAAACTAGGACAAAATGCAGTAACACTTTCAGGTGGTGAAGCAGGAAGAGTAAAACTTGCAAAAGAACTTCAAAAGAAACCTACTGGAAAAAGTGTATACATACTAGATGAGCCATCTACTGGACTTCATACACACGACATAAAAAAATTACTAGAAATATTAAATAGAATAGTTGATAACAAAGATACAGTTATAGTAATTGAACATAACCTAGACATAATAAAAGTAGCTGACCACATAATTGATTTAGGTCCAGAAGGTGGAGACTTAGGCGGAGAAGTTGTAGCAACAGGTACGCCAGAACAAGTAGCAAAAAATCCAGATAGCTTTACTGGAATATATCTAAAAAAAGTTTTATAAGATATGCATTATTGCATATCTTTTTTAACAAAAACAGCAAATTTCGTACAAAGTGTACGAAAAAAGCAGTTAAATTCGTACAATATGTACGAATTTTATATACATAATACTAAAAATGTAGTATAATTAATACATAAGAAGGTGATTAATATGTATAGAAAAATATATGAAGAGTTACTAAAATGGAAAGAGGACTATAAACTTCCTCTTATGTTAATAGGCGCTAGACAAACAGGAAAAACTTATATATTAGAAAACTTCTGTAAAAAAGAATTTAATAATTACCTATATATTAACATAGAAAAAGAAGAAAACATAGCTAATATTTTCGATAGTACACTAGACCCAGAAGAAATAATAGAAAAAATAGAAATATTAAAAGGAATAACTATAAATGTAGAAAACACTATAATATTTTTAGACGAAATACAAAAAAGTGAAAGGGCTATAACTTCACTAAAATACTTTGCAGAAAGTGATAAACCATATAAAATAGTATGTGCTGGTTCCTTACTTGGAGTAAAAATAAATAGATTTGATAGTTCCTTTCCAGTAGGTAAAGTAGTTATTAAATACATGTTTCCATTAGACTTTGAAGAATACCTTATAGCATTAAATGAAGAAAAACTAATAAACGAAATAAAAACGTGTTACAAAGAAAATAAAAAAATGCTTGAACCAATTCATGAAAAAGCATTAGATTTATATAAAAAGTACCTTATAATAGGTGGTATGCCAGCTATGGTAAAAAACTTTATAGATAGTGATAAAAAAATAAATAAAGTAGACTATGAAATACAAGAAAACATAATAACTTCATACTTAGCAGATATGAATAAATATACAGAAAATAGTGAAGGAATAAGAAATAATAAAATATATAACTCTATTCCAAAAGAATTAGCAAGAGAAAATAATACATTTAAATTTAGTTTAGTAGATAAGAGTGCAAGATTAGAAAGATATAAAAGCAGTTTAGAGTGGCTAGAAGCAAGCAATATAGTACTAATGTGTAACTTGGTAAACAAAACTTCATCTCCTTTAAAAGTATATAAAGAAGATGAAAAATTTAAACTTTACCTAAGCGACCCAGGATTATTAAGAAGTTTATCTAATATTGATTATACTGAAATACTATTAGATAAAAATGAAATGTATAAAGGAGTACTTACAGAAAACTATGTAGCATGTGAATTATATAATAAATTTAGAGAATTATATTATTATACATTTTCTAAATATGAAATAGACTTCTTAATAAAAATAGATGGAAGTATAATTCCAGTAGAAGTAAAATCAGGAAGAAGAGTAAATAGCAAAAGTTTAAATAACTACATAGAAAAATATAAACCAGAATATAGTATAAGAATAAGCACAAAAAACTTTGGACTAGAAAATAACATAAAATCAGTACCACTTTATGCAGTATTTTGTATTAAATAAATGTAAAGAAAGTGCTCTTTACATTTATTTATTTGATATTTTTAAGTTTTATATATATAATACTATTAGGAGTGAGTAATTATATGAATCCATATGTATTTAAAATAGGAAATTTTGGACTAACATGGTATAGTCTATTTATATTAACTGGAATAATACTAGCTTTTATATTTATAAGAAGTGAAGCAAAAAAATTTGGAATAAAAACAGACTTTATATCAAATTTAGTATTTTGGACAGTAATATTTGGTTTAATAGGCGCGAGGGCTTACTATGTAATTTTTAATTGGAATTATTATAGTGCGCATTTAAATGAAATAATAAAAATTTGGGAAGGAGGTCTTGCTATTCATGGAGGCTTACTAGCGGGCTTAGTTGTAATAATAATATACTGTAAAAAAAGAAAAGTAGAAACTCTAAGAATACTAGACATAATCTCTCCTTATGTATTACTAGCCCAAGGAATAGGTAGATGGGGTAACTTCTTTAACAAAGAAGCTTATGGTGTAGCTACAACTTATGAAGCACTTAAAAACATGAAAATAATACCAGACTTTGTAATATATGGAATGAACATAAATGGTATCTACTACACACCAACATTCTATTATGAATTTTTATGGTGTATGTTAGGTTTCATTGTAATATTAATAATAAGAAAAATAAAATACATAAAATTAGGTCAACAACTAGGAATATACATGATGTGGTATAGTACAGGTAGATTTTTTATCGAGGGCTTAAGAACAGACTCACTAATGCTAGGCTACTTCAAAATGGCACAACTAATGAGTATAATCTTGTTTATCGCAGGATTTATACTAATAATTGTTGAAATAAGAAAACCTAAACTAGAAAGCTTATATAATAAACCTAAACTAAAAGATAAAAAAGTAGAAATAGTAAACTTATAAAAGGAGGACATATGTTAGATTGTATAATAGTAGGAATGGGTCCAGCTGGAATGAGTGCTGGAATATATGCAAAAAGAAGTGGATTAAAAACACTAATACTTGAAAAAAATACACCTGGAGGACTTATAAACACAACAAATTTAGTAGATAACTATCTAGGTTTTGATGACATAACAGGGCCAGACCTAGCATATAAAATGTTTGAACACGTAAAAAATAATGAAGTAGAATACAAAATAGAAGAAGTAACAAAAATAAAAAAAGAAGATAACTTCTTTACAGTAGAAACTAACAAAAACACATACAAAACTAAAACAGTAATACTAGCAGGTGGTCGTTCTCCTAGAAAAGTTGATATAGAAGATAAACTAAAAAACATTAAAATAAGTAGGTGTAGCATTTGTGACGCACCACTTTATAAAAATAAAACAGTCCTAGTTATAGGTGGTGGTAACAGTGCATTTGAAGAAGGAATTTACCTAAGTGAATTTGCGCAAAACCTAATAATAATTACAAGAAATCAAGTAACAGCAGACGCAGAATTACTTAGTCAAGCAAAAAAGAAAGACAACATAAAAATAATAGAAAACGAAGAAGTAATAGACATAAGCGAAAAAGATAATAGATACTTAATAAAACTAAAAAATGAAGAACTTCTAGTAGATGGAATATTTAGCTATATTGGTTATGTTCCAAGTACAGAATATTTAAGTAACTTAGGAATACTAGAGGGTAGTGGTTACATAGAAACAAAAGACACAGTAACTTTAGTACCTGGGATATTTGCCTGTGGTGACATAATAAAAAAAGACGTATATCAAATAATAACAGCATGTAGTGAAGGCGCAACTGCAGCATTAAAAGCAAAAACACATATAATAAAACAAAAAATTGAGGATTAAAATGACAAAAATAAAAAGTAATAAAATAAACCCTAAACCAACTAAAGAATTATTAGAAGCATTAAAAGAGGGAGAACAAATTATAAAGGAAATAAAAGAAGGTAAAAGAAAAGGTTATAATAATGTTAATGAAATGTTAGAAGAAATACTAAAAGACAAATAGACTTTACTTAATTTATTTGATAAAATATAAAAATATTAAAAGGAAGTGTTTTCAAGTGTTAGTATGTGGAAAAAATGTAGCAAGAGAAATATTACAAAGTAATACTGTTATAAAAAATATATATCTAATAGAAAACTTTAAAAATGAAGAATTATTAAAACTAATTAACAAAAGAAAACTAAACATAACTTATAAAACTATGAGTGAAATGGATAAAATGTCTAATAATCACCAAGGAATTATCTTAAATGTAGAAGACTATAAATACTATACATTTAATGATATAAAAAATGACCCATCATCTAACTTCATAGTAATACTAGACCACATAGAAGACCCAAGAAACTTTGGCGCTATTATAAGAACTTGTGAATGTGCTGGAGTAGACTACATAGTAATTCCAAACAAAAGAGGTGTAGAAGTAAACGAAACAGTAATGAAAACCTCAAGTGGTGCACTAGCTAACGTAAAAATAGTAGAAGTATCTAACTTATATAACACAATTATTAGACTAAAAGAACTAAACTACTGGATAATAGGAACAGACGCAGATGGGAAAGATTATACTAGTGTAGATTACAAAGGAAAAGTAGTATTAGTAATAGGTAGTGAAGGAAGTGGCTTAAAACAAATAATAAGGAAGTCTTGTGATATAGTTGCCTCTCTTCCACTAAAAGGAAAAGTAAATAGCCTAAATGCTTCCACTGCTGCAGGAATAATGATATATGAAATACTAAAAACGAGGTAAAATTATGTATAAAGATATAACAGATAACCAATTATTAGATTTAATAAAAGAAAATGACGAAGTCGCCTTTGAAGAAATAATAAATAGATACTCTAAAAAACTAAACACTTTAGTAGCAACATATAAACCAAAATGTTTAAAATTAGGTTTAGACATATCAGACGTATATCAAGAAGGCCTTCTAGGACTAATAGAAGCTATGAGAACATATGACGAATTCAAAGACTCAACATTTAAAACATATGCTAATATACTTATGGAAAGAACAATAATAGACGCTATAAAAGCAAATGATAATATGAAAAACAAATCACTAAACACAGCAGTATCTCTAGATGAAGTAGACCCCTCTCTTAATAAAGACTTATATAGTAAACTAGAATTAGCTTATAACATAGACGATAAACTATTAGAAGAAGAAGATGAAGAAGAAGTAAGAAGAACACTAACAGAATTTGAACTAAAGGTATTTGAACTAAAAATGGACGGAAAAACAAACAAAGAAATATCCATAATATTAGATAAAACACCAAGAAGTATAGAAAACACAATACAAAGAATAAAACAAAAAATAAAAGAAACTTTACAAAAATAGAATAAAGTTTCTTTTATTTTACATAATATTATTATCTTTCTAATTAATAAATTATCACTATAAGTAATAAAAAAACATTGACAACGATAATCAAAAATAATAAAATATAAATTAGAATAGAGAAGGTGTAGGATGAAAAAAAGAAATTTAATAATATTAACAAGTATACTACTTACAATAATACTAAGTACAAGTTATGCAATATTTGTAGTAAATACAGGAGAGTATAAAGCAAGTGAACTTCTAGTAAGTAATTTACTATATGGAATACAAATAGATAATAAGAATGAAAATACTATAACAGTAAGTGCAGGAACAACAAAAAAGATAAATGTAAAAATAACAAGTTTAAATGAAATAGATAGTAGATATAGTTTAGATTATAAAATAACAAAAGGTGATGGTAAAGTATATTATCTAAGTACAACAACAGATACTCCAACAGGAGAAGTAAATAAATATAATAATAATACATATACAAAAACAGTAACAGTAGTAATAGAAGCACAAACAGAAATGACAGTAGAATTTACAGTAAGTGGAGGATATCTAGCAAATTCTACTGTAACACCATCAGCGTCATATAAAGCAGTAACAGATAAAGGATATGAAGTAACTGTGAATGTAACTGGAGGAACAGTAGATTCAGCTACAAA
>CANRHY010000021.1 GCA_947630515.1 uncultured Bacilli bacterium | reverse complement strand
ACAGAAATAAATTAATGATAGAAAGAGAGGTATGTCGAGACGTCTACTCGACAGGGAAACAATGAAAAATAAAAAAGGTTGGGGTTTTATAGAATTTATAATATTTTTACTTATATTTGCAATTTGCTTACTAATCGCAGCTACTGGGCTTAAAAAATTAGGTTTACTTGATGAAAACTTCCATATTTATAATCCTAATGAAAGTAGTTCAAATAGTTCTAATACTAACAAAGGTAAAGATAATGAAACTACAAAGCCAAAAGAAACAGATTATAAATCTTTAGAAGAAAGCGCAGTAAATGCAACTAAAAAATATATAGAAGACTTTTATAATAATGAACTTGGACTAGATACATTAAACATTAGAGTTAGTCAACTTGTAGATAATAAATACATGAATGAATTAGAAGACGTCAAAAAAAGAAAATGTTCAGGTTACGTTTCAGTATATTTAGATAGTGAAGATGTTATAAAGTATGACCCTTATATTAAATGTAAAGAATATACTACAAAAGGTTATGAAGAAAGAAAGGATGACTAATGAGTAATAAAGTTATAGCTATATGGGGGACAGTCGTTGTTTTATTGGTTATTTCTATATACGTTATAGGTATTACACATAAAGAAGAACTTAAATATATTACTTTAAAAACAGAGGTCAAAGAGAAAACAAAAGAGTACATTGAAGCTAATGATATTAAATTACCAGTTTCTATTACTTCAGAATTTTTAGAAGAACTTGGTTATTTAGATTCACTTAAATTAGATAACAAACTATGTGCTGCTGATATTAATGTTAAAAAGAAATTTGTATTTACTAGCTATGATATAGATTTCACATGTGTAAGTACAAAAGATACTGAAGAAGACACTATATAAGTGTTTTTTCTTTACATATATTGTGTAAACTGGTATAATTTAATTATGCAACAATATTTTAGTAAAAAAGAAGAGAATGGTATCCTTTATATTAATAAGGAAGACATTCATCATATTAAAAATGTGATGAGAATTAATATAGGAGAAAATGTTATAGTTAACTATAATAATATTAGTTACTTATGTACTTTAACAAGCTATGAAACGGCAAAAATTGAAAAAGTATATAAAGATAAACAAGACTCAATATCTGTATTTGCATACATTCCTATAGTTAATGAAGAAAAAATCAGTTTTATAATTGAAAAAGGAACTGAAATGGGTGTAAGTGAATTTATTCCAGTAAATTTTTCTCACTCTAAGTTTAAGTTATCTAAAGAAAAAGAAATAAAAAAATTAGAAAGATGGAACAAAATATGTAAAGAAGCTAGCGAACAAAGTAGAAGAGTTTTTATTCCAAAAGTAAGAAATATCATAGACGTAAAAGATATAGAAACAGTAAATGGTGTAAACATATTGTGTTCTCTTGACACAAGTAATGTAAAAAGTATAAAAGAGGTATTAAATAGTGATACTTTATGTGATAAAATATCATTAGTGTTCGGACCTGAAGGTGGTATTAGTAAAGAAGAAGAGGATATACTTTCTAAAAAAGGTTTTACTAAAACCTCTTTAGGCGATAATGTATTAAGAACCGAAACTGTTATTATATGTTTAATGATGGTTATTAATTATATAAAAGGGTGATATATATGGATAAAATTCTCTATTTAATTGATTTGTTTTCTAAAGATAATTACTTCTTATTATTCTTAGTAATAATGATGATACTTATCTTAATCATAATAATTTATTTAATCAAACTTCAAGTAAATGATAATTCTAAATACAAAGAAGAAGAGAAAAAAGACGAAGAAGAATTAGAAGAAGTAATGAGAATGCATAGTAAGGCTAACTTTGCAAAACGGGACATTAATACATTAGAAAGTGAAGTTAAAGAATTAGAAAGTCAAGTATCTACATTCAAAAAAGATGATAAAGAAGAAGACATTAATCCTATTCAAAGAGAAAAAATAAAAGTAGAACCAGTTTTAAATAGAGAAGAAAATATAGAAGAACCTAAAATAGATACTATAGAAAATGAAGAAATAAAAAAACCTCTTAAAATTGAACAAGAAAGTTTTAACTTTGATAAACAAGAAGAAGATAACATAATTGCTAGTGCTTTAGAAGGAATAAATAATTATGAAGATGAGCAAGAAGCTAATGCGATTATAAGTACTAGCGAATTAGAGAAAAAACTTAATGATTTAAAATTAAGTGGTAATTTAGAAAAACATGAAGAAGAAATAAATAGTTATGAAGAAGAACAAGAAACAAAAGCAATAATTAGCTATGACGAACTTATCAAAAGGGCTGCCAGAGCTAAAGTAAGTTATGAAAGTAGTGAAAATATCGGGGGTATTAAAGTTGACAAAGTTGATACAAAAGTTTTTGATGGAGACGCTGAACTTACCCCTTATAAAAGAGAAGAAGAATTTTTAAAAGCATTAAAGGAGTTTAGAAGAGTATTATGACATTTAATATAAAAACTTTAGGTTGTAAAGTAAATAGTTATGAAAGCGAATTAATATATAGTCTTTTTATAAAAAAAGGCTATTCTTTTAGTGAAGATAATGCAGATATATATGTAGTTAATACATGTACTGTAACCAATATGAGTGATAGAAAAAGTAGACAAGTAATTAATAAAATAAGAAGAGAACACCCAAGTTCTATTTTGATAGTATGTGGTTGTTATATAGAAAACGCTAAAAAACAAGGAACTCTTGGTTTAATAGATGCAGATATTATTTTAGGTAGTTTATATAAAGGAAAGATTGTAGAGTATTTAGAAGATTATTTAAAAAATAAGAAAAAGATAAATAATTTTGGTGATTTAAATAGTCGTGAATTTGAAACTATGGAAATAAATAGTGTACATAATAAAACACGTGCATTTGTTAAAATAGAAGATGGGTGTGATAATTTTTGCTCATACTGTATAATTCCATATGTAAGAGGAAGAATTAGAAGTAAGAAAAAAGAAGATGTCATTAGAGAAGTTACTACTTTAGTAAATAATGGCTTTAAAGAAATAGTTCTTACTGGTATACATACTGGAGCATATAATGATAATGGTTATGATTTTGCTTCACTTTTAAATGATTTAGTTAAAATTCCTAATATTAAAAGACTTAGAATTTCTAGTATTGAAATAAACGAACTAAACGATAGGGTACTTGAAATACTATCAAAAAGTAATGTATTAGTGCCTCACTTACATATACCACTTCAAGCTGGAAGTGATGAAATACTTAAGAGTATGAATAGAAAATATGATACAAAGTTTTTTAAAGAAAGAATAGATAAAATAAGAAGTATTAAAGATGGTATTAGCATTACTACAGACGTTATAGTAGGTTTTCCAGGAGAAACAGAAGAGTTATTTAATAAGAGTATAGAATTTATAAAGATGATTAAATTTAGTAAAATACATGTGTTCCCATATTCTGACAGATATAATACTGTAGCTAGTAAAATGAGTGGTAAAATAGATGGTAATGAAAAGAAAAAAAGAGTAAGAAGACTTATTCAAATTTCTAACAATTTAGAAAAAGAATTTTATGAAAAGTTTTATGGAAAAAACTTAAGTGTCTTAATAGAAGAAGAAAAAGATGGGTATTACTATGGACATACTGGAAACTATATTTTAGTTAAAGTAAAAGGTAACTATAAAGTTCATGAAATATATGATATAACTCTTAATGAAGACAACGCCCTTATGAGTGAAGAAAATGACTAATTATAGTTATTTTTTATTGATTAAAAATAATAGTAGTGGTATTATTAGACTACATAGGTAATATATATAGTGACTTATTAAAATTAATGTGATATTATATTTATGTAAGAGTTATACAAATACAAAAAAGAAAGGAGGAAAACAAAATAAATTATATAATAGAAAAAAACGAAAAAACACTCACATTAATATTTAATGAACCAAATGTAAGTAATTTATATAATAAGAAAGATAACGAATTAGAATTTAGCGAGTTATATTCTTATATATTAGAAGATGAAAGAAAAAAGAAATTTATACCATTTAGTAAATCAGAATCATTTTACAAATTATCATATGAAAAAATGAATAAAGCTATTGCCATAGGGTCTAAGTATGCATTAAAAACAAAAAATAAAAGGGAAAGATATGGTAGATTCTATGACGAAGATAATATATATTACTACAAAATATTAATAGGCGGTGTAAATTTTGGAATTACTTGTGTGACAAATATTGAGGAAAGGATGGATGATAAGTTTTATGGAGTATACGGAAACACTAGACCTAGCGATGGAATTACTAATCAATATAACAGACGGGGATAAAGATTTAGTAATCGCACTTTTAACACCACTTAAAACAGAAGCATTACAAAGAGAATTTATGGACTATTTAGTAGCTAACTATAAAAATCCCAAAATGGTAACTGAGCAAAAAATGTTAGAAAAGATGCTTCAAATTATCGGGGCTATATAATATGGAAAGTAAGATGGAGTATACAAAGACATTAGACGACTTAATAGCAGTTCTAAAAGACATAACTGATGAGGATAAAGATTTAGTGGTAGCTTTAGTTACGCCTTTAAAAACAGAAAAAATGCAATTAGAGTTTATGGATTATTTAAGAGAAAACTATAAAAATCCTAAAATGATGACAGAAGATAAAATGTTAGAGAAAATGCTTCAAATAGTTGGTGCAATATAATAATAGAAAGCAATAATTTTTTTTGAATAAGTAGAAATACTTATTCTTTTATGTTATACTTATTATAGAGGAGCATGAGATATGAGAAAATATATTACAGATTATATTAAAGAAATAGAAGGAAAGGTTAACAGTAATTATAAGTTTACTAAAGAAGAAATATCAATATTTAAAGAAAAAATAGTTTACTTTCAACACGAAAGACTAATTCATTTACTTGTAACTTTATTTTACGCTTTATTTGCTATCCTCTTCATGGCGCTTATTATGCTTTCTCATCTATTTATAATCATATTTATATTTCTTATTGTATTTTTATTATTTTATGTTAGACATTATTTCTTCTTAGAAAATCA
This sequence comes from uncultured Bacilli bacterium, assembly GCA_947630515.1. GTDB lineage: Bacteria > Bacillota_I > Bacilli_A > RF39 > UBA660 > MGBC139354. The sequence goes on along the minus strand of CANRHY010000021.1, from coordinate 6,470 downwards.
AGTTCAGTATATGTATACATTATATGATAAAATTATTTCAAGAAAATAGGTGCATGTAACATGAAAGAGATGGAAGAATATTATTTATATTTAAGAACTGAAAAAAAATTAGGAGAAAATACTATTACCTCATATAAATTTGATTTAGAGAATTTTAATAATTTTTTTAAAAACCGTAATATAATTAATATTAATAAAGAAGATATAATAAAATATATAGAATACTTAAATAAAAATCAAAGTATAGGAAGTATAAATAGGCATATTAGTTCTTTAAAAGGTTTCTATAATTACTTATTAGAAGAAGGTAAAATAAAAATTTCACCATTAGAAGAAATAACTGCATTAAAAACAACTAAAAAATTACCAAAATATTTAACTATAGAAGAAGTAGATAAACTACTTAACATACCACTTAATAATGCATTTGATTATAGAAACAAAGCAATGATGGAAGTAATGTACGCTACTGGACTTAGAGTAAGTGAACTAGTTGGTCTAGAGTACTCGAATGTAGATTTATTTAATAGCATTATTAGGGTAAAAGGAAAAGGTAAAAAAGAAAGAATAGTACCAATAGGAGAAATAGCTTCTCATTATTTAGAAATCTATATAAATGAATATAGAAGCAAACTATTAAAGGGAAGCACTGATAAATTATTTTTAAATAATCATGGCAAACCTATTACAAGACAGGGATTTAATTTTATTCTAAATAATATAAAAGAATCTAGTGGTATAAAAAAAGAAATTACTCCACATGTGTTAAGACATAGTTTTGCAACACATTTACTAGAAGGTGGAGCAGATTTAAGAAGTATACAAGAGATGTTAGGCCATGAAAACATTTCAACTACAAATATATATACTTATGTAGCTAATAATATATTAAGAGAAAATTATGATATGTATCACCCAAGAGCAAAAAAGGAGGAATAGTTATGTTTAAAAGAGTATTTTTAATTGTTATGGATAGTTTAGGAGTAGGAGAGGCGTTAGACGCAGAGAAATTTGGAGATAAAGGTGCTAATACTTTAGGCAGTTTAGTTATGTACGATGGGTATCATTTGCCTGTTTTAACCAAATTAGGACTATTAGAACTAGCTGGCAAAGAAAAAGGAACACATGGTTATCATGGAATACTTATGCCACAAAATAAAGCGAAAGATACATTAAATGGACACTATGAAATGATGGGTATTGTTTTAGATAAACCATATCAAACTTATCCAGATGGTTTTCCTATTCTTATGATTAGTGAAATACAAAGAGTTACTGGTAGAGAAGTAATTGGTAATTGTGTAGCAAGTGGAACAGAAATCATTAAAGATTTAGGAGAAATGCATATGAAAACAGGCGCGATTATTGTATATACAAGCGCTGACTCAGTACTACAAGTAGCAGCTCATGAAAGTATTATTCCTGTAGAAGAATTATATCAAATCTGTGAGAAAATAAGTAAGATTGCATTTAGAGAAGAATACAAAATTGGAAGAGTTATAGCAAGACCTTTTACAGGTAAAGTAGGGGAGTTTGTAAGAACTCCAAGAAGACATGATATTACAAAAGAACCTCCTAGAAACTACTTAGATTTACTATATGAAAAAGGTCTAGACGTAATCGCTCTTGGTAAAATTGGAGATATCTTCGCGGGTAAAAGTATAACAACATCTCTAAAAACAGTAAATAATATAGATGGACTTATGAAATTAATTGATTTTACTAGAAAAGATTTTAATGGATTATGTTTTCTTAATTTAAATGATTTTGATACATTATATGGACATAGAAGAGATAGAGATGGCTATTTAAAAGCATTAGAAGAATTAGATAGATATTTACCTATATTTATAAATAAATTAAAAGAAGATGATTTAGTTATATTTACAGCAGACCATGGTAATGACCCAACATTTGTAGGAACTGACCATACTAGAGAAAATGTCCCACTTCTTATATATTCAAAGAAATTTAAATATTATGGAGAATTACCTATAGGAAATACTTTTGCAAATATAGGCGCTACTATAATAGATAACTTTGGAATAGAAAATACTCTAAATATGGGCGAAAGTTTTTAAAGTAGTGTAGTATTAAAACTATTTACTACTTCTTGAACTTCTAGAACTTTGTTTTCTACTATTGCTTCTAGAATTTTTTTGTGCTTTATTTTGACGACTGCAGTTATTTTTACTGCATGTACTATTGTTATTTCTTGAGTTGTTTCTTGCACTATTATTTTGACTTCTTGAATTTGCCATTTTAATCACCACCTGTTATTATTATGGAAATACTTTTAATAATAATTCAATATTATTAATATTTTTTTATGGTAAAATTTAGTTGTTAAAAAATGTCACTAAATCATATATTTAAATATGAATAATAATATATTAATTCCTTTAATTATATCTACTATAAGTGGCATTAGTACATTTATAGGAGGCTTAATTATTTTTAAAAATTTCAAAGATAGGGAAGGGTTTATCTCTTTAGCATTAAGTTTTTCTTTATCAGTAATGATTAGTATATCAGTTTTAGATTTGCTACCTAATAGTTTTTTTACTCTATATAAAGAATATGGTTTATTTATAACTATAGTTCTAAGTATAGTGACATTTTCTATAGGAGTACTTTTAGTAAGTAAAATAAATCGTAAAATTAGTGTAAATAAAGAGAGTAGTAGTTTATATAGAGTAGGGGTACTTAGTATGCTAGCACTTATTATTCATAACTTTCCTGAAGGTATTGCAACATTTATGACAGCATATAGTGATATTTCAATGGGAATTAGTTTAGGAATTGCAATAATGCTACATAACATACCTGAAGGGATTTCTATAGCTGTTCCAATCTACTACGCTACTGGAAACAAAAAGAGGGGACTATTATATTCTTTAATATCTGGTTTAGCTGAACCACTAGGCGCTATTATGGCTTATCTAATATTAAAAAGATATATTAATAATATAACTATAAGTCTAGTTTTAATTTTTGTAGCAGGGATTATGATTAGTTTAGCTATAAATGAAATGTTACCAGAATCAAATAAATATAATAAAAGAGTTCATAATTTAGTTGGATTAGTATTAGGAGTAGTGTTAGTTATTATTAATGTATTGCTGTTTTAATATCTATTTATATATATATTTATAGGTTTTTTTCTCTCTATTATTAAGTTCCGATAATATATATTATGTTAAGTTCTATTTAGAAAAGATAATAAATACCTTACCTCCACTCTTCTTTTATATCTTTTTTTCAAAGACTAATCATTTTTTATTATATATAATATTTTATTAATCTATTATTATTTACTTATTTATATGTACCATATTAAATATATATATTTTATATTATAGAGTAAATTATTAATTATATTAATATTACACAAAACAACTCCCCTATCATTATAGATTAATGAGTAGGCTAGAAAAAAAGAAGTATATACTTCTAATTTTTATTTCCCATAACAACGCGTCTTGATTGAATTTCACCCATTTTATTAAATACTTCTGAAGCATTTTCAGCAGTTATCTCAGTATAACCAAGTTCACGAAGTGCTTGAACTTTAACAGTAGTTAATTGTTGAGTTCTACTTAATACTTCTTCTTTATTATTTTCTATTTCTTTAACAAATCTTTCATGTGCATCTATTAATTTACTTTTTTGTGCTCCACCATTGTTATATAAATTCATTGCAGTAAATACAATACTTTCTAATATAAATTGTGCGGTCTCATCGAATTTAAATTCCATTGGTTCTGTAAATCCTGTTGTTTTTGAAAGATACGCAAATATATATTTAATCTCAGGTATATTATCTATCGATTGTAATATATGATATAAATATAAAAATTCATAATATGTATCTTTATTCTTTTCTTCAGTAAATTTTTCTTTTATTAATGATATTAAATCATTTACTAATACTTGGTCATCTTTACTTAAACTTTTTAAATCAAAGTAATTATCAGATATATTTACTGTTTTTAAATTTTGATTTAATTTAGCCTCTATATTCTCTAAATATTCAGCAGTTACTTTAATACCACTTATAGATTCATCTGAACCATCTTCAATATCAAGTAATTTAAACAATAATATTTTTTTCTCCTTTGGCCATTTGTTTAAACTTTCTAGTTCAAGATAATTATATATCATTTGTCTTGAAACCCCTAGGTATTTAGCTAATTTAACTTTAGAAATACCCAATTCTTGTAATAAATCATTTAAATTTTTCATATAATCTCCCTACTCTTTTCTATATTACAAATTAATTTTACAACAATTTACATTTTCTTGTCAAGTGTAAAATGTTGGTAAAGTTAAAAAAATAAGAAATTTACTTATAAATTAAAATCTCTTATCTTTAAATATTCATAAATATCATTTATTATCCAATCTTTACCCATGGTATGTAAAACTTCATATCCATCTTTTAAATACCCAAGTACATTATATTTTTTAAATATTTTATATGTTTCTTCTCCAGTTAAATTGTATTCTGTTTTAAACCATTCTATACAAAATACTATAAAATCATTTATTTTTTTATCTTTATTCATATCCCTTAAAATAATCTCCCGTTTCTTTTTCTTGTACATACATATTTAATAAATCATTTGTACAAAAATACCACATTTTAGTTTCTTCATCTTCTAAAGCTTGATATAATCTTGAGTTATATAATCCTTCTAATGCTTCTTCATATGAAATCTTAAATTTTTTCTTAATCTTAGTAACTAAAGTTTGAATTATAACTGTCAAAGTACATATAAACTGATTTTTATCCATAATTAATCTCCTAAATCTTCACTACAAATACCAAAGTTTTTCTCCATCTTTTCTTACTTCTTTTATTATGCCTCCACCAATCATTTCACTACCTAAATATATTACACAAGCTTGTCCTGGAGTTACAGCCTTAGCACTTTCATATGTAACTTTTATTTCGTTGTTTTCCAAATATTCTATATTTATAGGTATATCTTCACCACGATATCTAAATTTGCATGTTGCAAATGCTGGTGTTTTAGAACTAATAAAATTCATATCTTCAATGATAGCTTCATTTGAAATTAAATATTTGTTATCATCTCCGAAAGCTACATATAGTATATTTTTTTCTGTATCTTTACCACATACATAATGCCTTTTCTCATCTCCACTTAATCCTACGTTTCTTCTTTGTCCGATAGTGTAGTTCATTAGTCCGTTGTGGCGACCAATAACTTTTTTAGTATCTATATCTACTATATCTCCACTTTTTCCTTTTAGATAGTTTTGTACAAATCTTTGATAGTTTCTTTCTCCAATAAAACATATACCAGTAGAATCTTTTTTATCAGCAACAGGTAAATTTGTTTCTTTTGCAATCTTTCTTACTTCTTCTTTTGTTAAGTTACCTACTGGGAATAATACATCTTTAAATTCTTCTAGTTTTACTTGACTTAAGAAATATGTTTGGTCTTTATTATTATCTACTCCCCTAAGTACTCTGTTACCTTCAATTCTAGCATAATGCCCAGTAGCAATTTTATCAGCGCCTAATCGTTTTGCTTCTTTTTTAAATAAATCAAATTTTATGTATTTATTACACATTATATCTGGGTTTGGTGTTCTTCCTTTTTTTAGTTCTTCTAGAAAGTAGTTAAATACTAAATCCCAATATTCTTTTATAAAATCTACTCTATATAAAGGTATACATAACTCATCACATACATTTTTAGCATCTCTATAGTCAAGTTCTTGAGGACATACTCCATCAGTAATACCTTCTTTATCATAATTAATATTAGAATCCCAATTTTTCATAAATAGTCCAACAACATCATAACCTTCTTTTTTTAATAAATATGCTGATACTGCTGAATCTACTCCACCACTCATACCTACTACTACTCTCATAATATATTCCTTTCAACAAGGATATTATACTACAAATTTAATTAGATTTGAACTAATATATATTTCAAATAAACTACTTAAAATTAAAATAAATAAAAATATTATAAAAATATATAAATAATTTTTTACAAAACTTCTTAAATTAATAGATTTATTATATCTAATAGCATTAATACTTTTTAAAGAAAAATTAATTGAATAATAACTAAGTAACATATAAATAAGTTCATTAATTAAAATACATGGAAAAATAATAATTAATGATAAAATAATTCCTTTAATACCAAAATTAACTATTATAGAAGTTATCATAAATCCTAATGAAATGCCTCTAAAAATAATAATAATTGGTACTAAAAAAGTTAAAAAACAAATTATACCTACACTCCATATAATAAAAGCATATTTTATATTATAGGAAAGTGAATTAATTAAACTACTTAAATAATCAAAATTACCATTATTAATTAAAGAAAAATAATTAATAATACTATTATTATTTGTTCCAATTAATATATAACTTATAATTCCTAAAAGAATACCTACTATGAATAATGATA